>MAXM01000344.1 GCA_001751015.1 Desulfobacterales bacterium C00003106 | reverse complement strand
TCATTATTCGATGTTGGACGTTCATCTTTTAATCTGTTCAAAGAAATAGAGTAACTACTCAGGTGGATAGACTGAAGGTGGAAGGCTAATAGGGACAAAAATCATGCGTGATCACACAAACTGCGGGCATTTGAGTTGGCTGATGAGATTGCAGTATTTAGAGGATTCATCTCTGTTCGATCGTTGCGAGATGCTTAAAATACTTCAGTCTTCAACCAGTTACATTTATTTTTGAGCAAACCCTATGGACAATAGATGACAATGTACGGCATAAAACAGACAGCCAGGGTATTGGGGATCAGCCTGGCCGTTTTCCTTGTTCTTTTGATCGCCGTGTTCGGCCTGGCTCAGACCGAAGCGGGGAAACGGCAGGTCACGGCCATGGCCGCCATGCTCTTGAGCCAAGGAACTGACGTAAAGGTGCAATTCGGCAGACTGGAAGGTATGGTCCCTTTTGATCTCAGGCTGGATCACTTCAGTGTAAGTGACAAAGACGGGGTATGGCTCGAAGTTGCTGATGCAACTTTCCGCTGGTCGGCCGCCGACCTTCTGAGGGGGCGTATTCACATCACCGAGCTTGGCGCTGCGGCGATTGAACTTACCCGTATGCCCAAAGGGCGTGAGGTAAAAAAACCGGCCGAGACAAGGCCACCGGAAGGACTCAAATGGCTTCAGTCCCTGATTGTGGACCGGGTGTCAGTCGATCGGTTGGCTACAGGCACGGAGGTCCTGGGGGAAAAGGCGGTCTTTGAACTCAAGGGACGGATCATGGCGTTTGATCCTGCATGCGGCCGCGTATCTTCTCTGCGCCTGCAGCGAATCGATGGGGTCAAGGCCGGAGCGCTGGTCACGGCGGCGCTCAAAGGGGAACCCGCAGTCCTTGCGCTTAGAGTCGATGCCGAAGAAGGGGCGGGAGGGTTCGTTGCCGCCATGTTCGGAGACAGGATATCAGGTCCCTTTGTCTTTGCGCTCGCAGGCGAGGCTCCGGTCACTGCCTGGAAGGGAAAGATGCATGCGGGTATTGGCCAGGCCGGTGATTTCGACGCCACCATCGAGGTATGCGCGTCAGACGACCGGAAGGGGATTACTCTCAGCGTGGACGGAGGCATGCAGCTTGCCCATGCCTCTGTCCCTGCACGGCTGGCGCCGCTGCTCGCGGGAAGAAATCGTTTTGCTGTGACGGCAGGCTTCACGCAAGCCAGGGGCATCGAGATAGATCGCTGCACGCTGGAGACGGAGACCGCTGCCTTGCAGCTTAACGGATTGCTCGATCTCAAGACAGAACGCTTGCAGGGCGATTTCTCTCTCCGCATAGATGATCTTTCTGCTCTGCAAGCGGTTGCAGAATGCGAGCTTGCAGGCTCTGTTGCCTTAAATGGAAAATTCTCCGGGGCCGCGTTCCAGCCCCGGGTGGCCATTTCGGTAAAGCTGACAGGGCTGGAGGCGGAAAAAATACGGGCGTCGAGCATTGAGGGAACCCTCGATCTTGATTTCCCCGGCCCTCTTGCCTCTCCCTTCCCCGGCCTTCGCATCAGCGGAGACGGGGCTGCAGACGGGCTTGTGTGGCAGGGCGCAGAGCCCCTCCCGGAGACGCGCATCACATGGTCTCTGATCGCAGAAGGGCCGGTTGATGACGTCATTTCCATAAGCAAGCTCGAGCTTGCGGGAGAAACGCTCACCTTGGCGGCATCAGGCCGTGTGGGTGTTGAAGATCTCACGGGAAAGGCCGAGATAGAGCTCGGTATCCATGACCTGACGCCCCTGTCAAGGTTCCTGGGGTTTGAGTTGTCAGGATCAACCCGGGTTTACGCCAGTCTGGAAGGAGACGGAAGACAGAGCGTCTTCTCAGCTCGTATCCGTGGGAAGGCAGATATCGCCGAACAAGACGATTCCTTCCTCTGTGCCATATTGGCCCCGGAGGTTGTCTGTGCCGCCGACATCAAATTAGAGGGGGGAACAAGACTCACGATATCAGACTTCTTCGTTGAGACCGCTGCTGCAAAACTCACGGCTGAGACGTGTCTTGACCTTTCAAGCAAGGCTGTCTCCGGCGGTTGGCAGTTCACGTTGCCGCAGCTTGAAGCCCTTTCCAATATCATTAAGCGTCCTGTGGCCGGCTCGCTCCGCGTGGACGGGGAGATAGGCGGATCTTTCGACATGGCAAGGCTCAAAGCAAGGGCAACAGGCAATGATCTCGTGATGGATGGTCTGAATTTCGAGGAACTGGATCTCACGCTTTGCGCCGACGGCCTGCCCGCAAAACCGGAGGGGCGTATCAGACTGGATCTACGGCACGGAGAAGATACGATCCTGGCTGAGGCCGGTTATATCCTCGAAGACCGGCGTTTGCTGTTCTCTCCGATTTCTGTCCAGGCCCTGGCAGGTGAGCTGACAGGAAAGCTCGCTTTCGACATGAAAAGCCTGCTTGTCCGGGGAGACCTGGATGCTGCGTGCAGCGACCTTTCCGGTTTGTCAGTCTTCTTGGGAGAAAAGCTGGGAGGAAGCGTGGACTTAGGTGTTCAGTTCGTGTCTTCGGAAGAGCGCCAGGACGTAGAATTTCGGTTTAAGGGGCATGACCTTGCCACCCCATTTGGAGACGCCGGAGAAGTAAGACTGGCCGGTTCCGTCAAGGATGTCTATGGGGCTGCCCGGGGAACGGCGGAGATCGAGGCCAGGGCCATTCAGGAAGGCGAACTGGCTCTTGCTACGCTCTCATTTTCCGCTTCCGGCGATAAGGAAGAAATAGCTTTTGGGGGAAGCGCGGATGGGCGTTACGATACGCCTTTTGACGTGCAGGCGGAAGGTGTTCTAAAGGTCTCAGCCAAAGGTGAACGGCTTGAGATCACCCGGTTTCAGGGAACCTGCGGGGACCTGCCGGTTGCCATCGCAGGCCCTGCGACATTCCGTCATACATTAGAAGGCTACAGCCTTGACAGGCTTGCCCTCAATCTTGGCCAGGGAAACCTGCATGCCTCGGGAAACCTTGGGGATAAGCAGATGAATATCACCGTGGATATTGAGGGCCTTCCTCTTGAAGCCCTTCGGCCCGCCGGGGTCCCTGCTGATCTTTCCGGATTCATGACCGGTCACCTCACGGCAACGCAGGAAGGGGGACAGGTTAATGCAATGGTCCAACTCCACGTTACAGAGGTGCGGCCCGCGGACTCAGACCGTTGCTTTGCAACCGTTGCCGCCGAGGCAGAGCTCCGCAAGGGAAAGGTCTCTGCCAATCTTACCCTTGAGGGGCTTGCCGAAAAGCCGATAAAGGCAAGGCTGAATCTTCCTGTTACCCTTTTTCTGGCCCCCTTTGATTTGAAGCTTCCACCCGAGGGAGATCTCGAAGGCCACCTTGCGGGTGAGATAGACCTTGCCCGTGTCGGCGCATTGCTTATACTGGACGATCAGTCAATCCGGGGGCGCCTTGACGTGACGTTGGGAGTAGCCGGCACAGTTGCAGCGCCAAACATGACGGGCACGGCCCATCTATACGGAGGCGGCTATGAAAACGTCCGAAGCGGGACGGTCTTGACGAATTTTGATCTCAGGATGCCAATAAAGGATTCGATGATTATTATTGAAGAGACCAGGGGGAGCGACGGAAACAACGGGACCGTCTCGATTTCAGGCCGGCTGGACTTCTCTGCTGACAAGGGTTTCCCCTTTGAATGTGACCTTGTTCTTAAAGACGCCACGGTCTGCCGGCTTGATGAACTGACCGTAGTAGCAGGGGGCCAGGTCTCCTTGTCGGGGACGCCGGCAGAGGCGCTGGTTTCGGGGAAACTCGAAGTCAAATCCGTGGAGATTCGTATCCCTGACCGTTTGCCCCCGGAGATTGCAGAGCTTGAGATCGTCGAGATCAACCATCCGGCCGGAGAGCCGGAACACGAGCCCCCGTCCCAACGCACGTCGAGCCGAAAGCTGCTTCTTGATGTTGCAATAGAGAGCCCTGCCCGCATATTTCTTCGTGGTCGCGGGCTCGACTCCGAGTGGGGCGGCGCCGTTCGGGTAACGCGAAGCACGGATGACCCGATGATCACGGGCGACCTTTCCGTTCTTCGCGGGCATTTCGATTTCATGGGCAAACGCTTCTCGCTGAATCAAGGCTCTCTTTTTTTCTACGGCGCCACCCCGCCAGACCCCTTTCTGGATATAACATGCGAAGCCAAAAACAACGATATAACCGCATTCCTGCGCGCATCAGGCCCAATATCCGCGCTTGAAGGAAGCATTTCCTCAGAACCACCCCTTCCCTCAGACGAAATCATCTCGCGCCTCCTTTTTGGTCGCGCCGCGTCTGAGATCACGCCGATTCAGGGGTTGCAGCTTGCATACGCGCTAAACACATTGGCGGGGGGACAGGGTGGTGGATGGGACGTAATGGGTTATACACGCAATCTTTTAGGGGTGGATCGTCTGGACGTGAAGCAGTCAGACGAAAACGGCGAACTTACGGTAGGCGCCGGCATGTATGTGAACAGACATGTCTACCTTGAGCTGGAGCAGGGTTTGTCTCCGGGAAGCGGCAAGGGGACCGTGCAGGTGGAAATTACGCCGGACGTTACGATAGAATCCGAGATAGGCGGGGAGTTGGATGCCGGAATAGGGATCAGGTGGAAGCACGATTATTAGGAACGAGGACGAAATAAATTCCCCATTTATGCATCTCATCAAACCTACCCCCTTTGAACTGTATTCTCAAGTGGTTGTGGAACCACCTAAAATTCCGATATAAGGATTAAACAGAGAAATTTTGATCCTCTTAAAATATTTTTTAAATTTTTGCCTGCTAATTGTCAGTGGGCGGTATGCCGGTGTATTTGGTATAAATTTGTGTTCGGTTGATATCCAGCTCTTTAGCAGTCTTACGGACTGGAACATGGGCCAACATAAAGACTTCATGGGATGGAAAAATCCCAAAGTGTGAGCCCACGAAAACGATCAGTTTGTTCCGGTTAAGAACCTTCAGCTTTCGACGATACATTTGCCAGGTAGTCTGTTTCCCCAGGGCTTCCAGTTTTAATTGTTTCTCCTGCCATTTCAAAAAAGCAGTGGTGAGGGCTTTCATGGCCATTACCATATAGGCGTGTACACAAACACCTTCTTTGGTTTTTTTCGGTGGGTGCTCAAAGTGCCAGTTCTGTTTGACCTCACGAAAGAGTTTGTTTTCTATAAGGCTGCGATCATCATAACGATCAAAAGCTATGAATGGATCTTTGACGCTTATATTTGTAATCAGCACTACCTGCTTATCTTCCGGTGGTGTTTTATTATCCCACTTCTTGACCACTACCGCATTTAGAGGGATAGGTTCATAATCTTTTTTGGTGGTATTGGCCTTGGATCCCTTGGGATTGAACCAGTCACAACTTAAAAGATCAGGGACACCTACTATGGTGGTAAGGACTTTTTCTGTATATTTTTTCTTGCCATAACCGCGAATAACATCAATTTCACGAGTCACTGGAATGAAGTCCTCAAAACTGAAAGCCAACTGACGGGCATCTTTGGCTGCTTCCATATTTCTTTTCAAAGGAATAACAAACTCAAGCCCCTGTTGATCAATATCATATAAGACCTTACCGTCGAGGAAACCCCTGTCAATAACCAGAGAAGTAATTTCGCTTGATGCTTTAACATTTTCCTTTGCTTGTTCCAAAACCGCAAGAACATGCAAATTATCCGGCTTTTCAATTGTATCAATTTTGATAGCTAACGGAATACCGGTTTTAATTTCATAGATTGCCCATACTTTCCAACCATAGAGAGTAACTTTAACTTCTTTAAGCTCGCCGCTTTTCCGACGACCGCGAACCTTGACTTT
>MAXM01000343.1 GCA_001751015.1 Desulfobacterales bacterium C00003106 | reverse complement strand
GGTTTAGTTTGGTGAATGGAGGGTTCCTTGCCTTGTTCGAAATTACAGGCTATGAAGACTTCTTGTGAGGTCATCAACGATAGTCGGCGGAATCAGTGCAAAATTCAAGGAGATGACAGAATGAATCGATTTGGGAAAGTTCCTGTTTTTTTGTATGTTTTTATGCTGGCCCTTGTGTCGGTAAGCTGGGCCTCCCCCCGGGTGGCGGTGATGGATTTTGAGAACAAATCTCAATACGGCGGCTGGCGCGTATTGACGACCGAACTCGTGAAGATGGGCAAGTTTGAGATGTTTGAGCGGGAACGGCTGCAGTCTGTGATAAAGGAGCAGAATTTAGGGGCGTCAGGCCGAATCGATCCTTCCACCGCGGCGCGCATCGGAAAGATCATAGGGGTGAACTATATCATCACAGGCGCTGTCACCGAATACGGGCAAAGCAGAAGCGGTGGAGGAGGCGGCGGTGTCAACGTCGGCAAGGTCGGATACCATGCGGCGGTAGACATTCGGATCGTGGACGCCACTACCGGGCGGATCATCTTTGCCGACACCGGCAGCCACAGCAAGAGCTCATTGAAGGTCCGGGTTTTCGGTTTTGGCGGCGGCGAGAGCTTCAATGAAAAACTTGCCTCGGAAGCTATGCGCGAAGCCATAAAAAAGGTGGCAGTCAATATTGCAAAGACAGATCTCACAACCACGACGGGTGGAGAAGGCGCTGCCGCTGGCGGCAAGGCCGTGGTTGCAGATGTGGATGGCAATACCGTCACTTTGAATAAGGGGAGGATGGCCGGGTTCAAAAAAGGACAAACTGTGACCATCTCCCGCAAAGGCAAAACCATTAAGGACCCGTCAACCGGAAAAGTGCTGAAGGTAAAATATGAGAAGGTGGGCGAAATATCGCTGATCGAAGTCGAGGATTCTTATTCTGAAGGGAGAGTGACAAGCGGTTCGGGATTTAGAACAGGAGACATCGTTCGTTAAACGAAAACCTTAAACTACCTGAAATTACAGTCAGTCGGATGCCATTCTCACATCGAAGCTTTTTAGCTATTAGCTATTAGCCTTTAGCTTAAAAAATCAAACAGATAACACATTCAGCTAAGAGCTAATGGCTAATAGCTTTTTCACAAATCTTCACATAGCTAAATAAGCTGAAGCTATTGCCGGTATTGAAAAAAATACTTTTCGTTCAGGCATTAATCAACTGTTTTTATTGCAAAACAGCCCAGCCCTTCTATCGCCCGCATTGGATGTCGATTTTATCTTGACACTCAAACACCCCGTTGTCATACTTTATTATATATAGGTTGAGCGGTTCAGCGTTCACGGTTCCGGGTTGAAACGACCCCCTACCCCCGACCCCTGAACCTGGAACCGCTCAATATTCCTTGTTCTTATGCTTTTAGACAACTCGCAAACCTGTCTGAAAGCCCGGTTTAAAACGTATTTCTATTTTTTAAAAAGCGATTCACCAAAAGAGAATCCATGAATGCAAAGGCCCTGATATTTATTTTCATCTATCTTATGGGGACGTTTTTCTCTGTTCAGGTTTCATTGGCGGAGATGAGGGAGAGACAGTATCTGCATATTCTTAAGGAATCGGGACAGTACAAGGAAGCGTATGAGGAATACGAGGCCGCTATTGCCAAGGATCCGGAATCCGTTCCCCTTGTTCTCGATTTCGTTGAACTTCTTATTGACATGGAGAGGTTTGATGAAGCATGGAACCAGCTCGAGAAGATAGGGCGTGAGGATATCAATGCCGTCAATGGCGACGACAAGAGACGCATCGCGCTTAATAAGGCCGGGATTTTCATGAAAAGGGAGGAATTCGATAAGGCGTTATCCGAAATAGAACCCTTCGCGGATTCAAGGGATGATCGGTTTTTTATTGCAGATGTCTACCTTATGGGAGGGGAGTGGAAAGAGTCTTTGAAAGTTCTCGGGGAGGTAGGGGGATTGCCTTACTATACGCCGTACGAAAGGGACCTTGCCCGGAAGAAAATGGTATATGTCAGAAAACACTATAACCCCAGGATTAATGCAGATGGCGGCATTGTGGACTCAAGCACTCATGGAACGATCCCGTGGGGCGCTGTTTCCGGCTCAGTTCCCATAGGTCAAAACAACCGCATCGCCACATCATACCTGTGGCTGGACGATGGAGGCTTCTTCTCTGTGGCTCTGAACGGTTCTCAGAGCCGATGTCCTCCTGTCGATTCTTATGAGCTGTTATTATCCATCACCGACGACGGCGATGGGGGAGGAAGCGTCAAGAAGACCTTTTGTCCCACCAGGAGGTCTCGCGCTGAACTCAAAGGATACTACAACGAGGTGGAAAGGGAAGTCACTCCGCTGATGGCTGTATTTGCGTTGAAGAAAGGAGCTTCTCTCGGCCTTTACCACAGATTTTCTGATACGCTGACAGGATCGTGCAAGTATGAGTATTCAGATTATACTCAGGATCGTGGTTGTATGAATATACTTAATATCGGCGGCGTCCGGACTCAGCATCTCTCTGTTGAAAGACCGACGCTGAATCACATAGTCGCCATGCTCGTTATTGAGGGGAGTGGAGATGAGAATTACGTTGCCCATCATGTCTATATGCCCTCGTATACGTTTCGTTTGTCATATCCTGTTTCAGATGAGTATTATTCTGACCACGTTGCATTCAAGATAGGCTTGGGCTACCTCTTTGGCATAGATAACGAAGGATTTTCATTTTCTCCCGGATGCTCTTTTGATCTCCATGTTCACGGAGATGTCAGTCTCACCGGAGGTGCGGAGTATCGTCTCGATGAGATTTCCGGAGAGGGGGAGTGGAGGATCAATGGCGGAGTTGAGATGATATTTTAGTCTATAGATATGGAGCGATGATCTTGCGTCACCCACCCTCTTGGCATTGGATTGCGATATGAAACGGATAGACAAAACATTGTTCATCTTCCTTTTTGAGGTATTGTTCTCCTATGGAGCTATAGGCCTTCTACATTATCAGGGCATAATCTCCGAATACCTCGTGTACTGGCTGGTTTCATTCTTGAGCCTTGTCTTTGCCCTCTATTATGGCATAAACGGCATTGCCGCGGCTGTCATCGGCGCCAGTATGACGGTCTCTTTTGTCGCAAAAGGCGAGATCCTGGTCTTCTTCTCATTGCATTACGTAGAAGCCTGTTTTTTTGTTGCCGGTCTTGTCCTGACGGGTATTGCAAGGGCCAGTATGGATCAGAAGGTTACCCGGTCAAGCCTTGCCTGTGAGGTTATGCAACAGCGTATGGAC
>MAXM01000342.1:7533-14475 GCA_001751015.1 Desulfobacterales bacterium C00003106 | reverse complement strand
AATTGCACGGCGTTATCGGTCAAAATCCTCGACAACGTACCCCAATGTACGCCTTACTCGAAATTTTCCCTCTAGCCTTGTGCAATTAATTATCTGAAGGTCTATAGTAACTTCTAATCTCTCAAAAAGATGAACCGTTGCCGCAAATGATCTACAAGCCGATTCAGAAATATCACAGGTATCTTCTTGCAGTCCTTTCAGGTCTTCTTCTCACTGCCTCCTTTCCGAAGATCGGATGGTCCTATCTTGCATGGATTGCGTTTATCCCGTTTTTTGCGGCGATACAGGGGGCGAAACCCGGAAGGGCTTTTTGGATCGGGTTTGTCGCCGGATTGAGCCACTACGTCACACTTATCTACTGGATTGCCGGTGTCTGTCACACATACGGCCGCCTTCCGCTGGTTCTGTCAATAGGACTCATGTTGTTGCTTTCCGGCTATCTCAGCCTTTATACTGCCTTGATGGCTTTTCTTGCCAACAGATTCAGGGAAAGGTCGATCGGCTACGCTGTCAGCGCCCCAATACTGCTCCCGGCCCTCGAATGGACAGGCGCCTTTTCCCCGTGCGGCTTTCCATGGGAAAACCTCGGGTATTCCCAGTTTCAGCAGATTACCCTTTGCCAGGGCGCTGACCTGTTCGGGGTGTATGGGCTTTCCGCCCTGATCATCGCGGTTAACGCTTCAATATTCTCTTTTGCAAATCAATACAGAAAAGAAAGAAAAATCAAGTGGCGTCAGCCTGTTGTTCTGATTATCATAGTCGCGGCTTTCTTGGGATATGGGACCTGGCGCGTGAAGAAAATTGACAGGATCGCCGAGACAGAGACACACAAGAACGTTACGCTCATACAGGGAAATATTGACCAGGGGGTCAAATGGGATCCGGCATTCCAGAAACAGACCATAAGACAGTATATTGAACTTACACATTCGGCGCAATCTCCTGACACGGACCTGACTATATGGCCGGAAACAGCGCTCCCTTTCTATTTCTTGCATGAAGAACCCCTTACGACAATGGTGATGGAAAACATCAAAGCAATGAACGGTTGCCTTCTTACGGGGAGCCCCTCATACGTCTGGGAAAACGACAGGCCCTCTTATCGGAACAGCGCCTATCTGATAGCGCCAGGCGGGAAGATAGTAGGGAAATACGACAAGGTTCGCCTGGTGCCGTTCGGAGAGTATGTCCCGCTGGGTGACTGGTTCCCGTTCATAGGAAAGATAGTCGAGGCAGTGGGGAATTTTTCATCAGGAGAAAAGGGACATATCCTGCAATGGGATGACACGCGCATAGGAGTGCTGATCTGCTTTGAGGTCATATTCCCGGAGCTTGCCAGAAAACTGGCGGAAAACGGCGCAACGCTGTTTGTCACCATTACCAATGACGCATGGTTCGGCAGGTCAAGCGCGCCCTATCAGCACCTGTCAATGGCGGTTTTCCGGGCCGTGGAAAACCGTGTGGCCATTGCCCGAGCGGCCAATACGGGAATAAGCGCCTTTATCGATCCTGCAGGAAGGATCACGCATCAAACGCCCTTGTTTCAGGCAGCTACACTCTCAGCCCAAATTCCCCTGATGTATCAAAGGACATTTTACTCAAGATTCGGCTATATTTTTCCCATGCTTTGCGTGTTCGTGACCTTGTGCGGAATATGGCGAAAAAAGCCCCTGGAACCAAAAGCGCTATGATGCCTGTTTCAAGAAAATATACCAACATTCTGTTTGTCTGCACGGGAAACATCTGCCGCAGTCCTATGGCGGAAGGGATACTGAAAAAACTCCTGTATGATGCCCGGCTGGAGCAAATCAGCGCGGCCTCTGCCGGGGTATGCGCCCTTCCCGGAAATCCCGCTTCTTCACTTGCCCGCAGGGTGGCGGCCGAAAACGGTGTGGATCTTTCAAAACACCGTGCCCGTCCGGTTTCATCAGATATCATTGATCAGTCAGACCTTGTGCTGGTCATGGAACCATCACACAGACACGACCTGATTGCCGACTATCCCGGAGCAAAAAGCAGGATATTCCTGGCGCGCTGCTTTGCAGATGCCGGTTCCAGTCCAAGATTGGTTGCCGACCCCTATGGCCTCCGGTACGAATCATACAGGTTCTGTTACCTTGACCTTGAAGACGCAGTCAGGGGACTGGTGCATCACTTGAAAAGGACTTGATGAAGACCCTGAGTTCTTGAAAAATAGTTCCTGGCAGTATATTTTCCTGGTATGTCTTGCTGCATACAGTTGCCATACCTCCTACAGAAAAGTATCTTGTTGTGTTTTTGTTTGTGAGAAAAACCTGGGAACGGGGACGGAATAACTTCCCCAATTAGGCGCATAGATTTGGGAAGTTATTTCGTCCTCGTTCCCTGATCAATTGAAGGAGTAACATGGTGAGAGAAGATTTGTTGAGGTCTGTAAAGAACGCTGTCCATGAGATTGAGCCTGATGCGCAAATTATTTTATACGGTTCTCAATCCCGGAGGGATTCAGGACCAGAGTCTGACTGGGATTTCCTAATTCTTGTTGATGGTCCTATCGATGACAATAGAATCGATAGAATCAGGCACGTGTTGTATGAGATTGAATGGGATTTGGGCGAGGTAATTTCATCAATCATAAGAAATCGTAAGAAATGGAATAGTCATCCTTATACATCAACGCCAATTTTTGAAAATATTGCTCGTGAAGGCATAGCATTGTGAAAGATAGGAATAAGGCTGGCATCTTCCAAGCATACAGGTGTTCGCAGCTTTTTTAACAAGAATTATGTCAAGACTGGAATTGTTTCAAAGGAGTTGGCAAGAATTTACAATGATCTTTTTGAAAGACGTCAAGAAAGCGATTATATTGATTTTATAGATTTTCAAGAACATCAAGTAGTACCATGGATTTCTCGATCTCAATCATTTGTTGAACATATCAGGAATATCATAGAACGTGAGATCAATGGAAAAAAACAATAATATCAGCTTTTCGAAGACCCAGCCATGAAGACCCTCAATTTATATACCAGCAACCGGCTGGAAATCCTGGTCGAAAAACTTGCGGACAGTGTCAGGAGACCTCTTGCATCACCGCTTGACAAGGAAATCATCGTTGTCCAGAGCAACGGGATGAAGCGGTGGGTGTCGCTTTCGCTTGCCCGGCGGCACGGGATATGCGCAAATTGCCGGTTTCCGCTCCCCAATGCCTTTGTGTACGAGATATTCAAGAAGGTCTGGCCGGACCTCGGCGATGATTCCCGGTTTACCCCGAAGATAATGACATGGAGGATTATGGGGCTGCTGCCGGAGTTTGTCCGAAAGCCGGGCTTTGAGAGCCTCAGGACATATCTCGGCGACACAACGCACGGGCTCAAGTCTTTGCAGCTTGCGGAACGGATCGCTGATACCTTTGATCAATACCTCCTTTTTCGTCCGGATATGGTCCTCAAATGGGAAAAGGGGGCCGAAGACCACTGGCAGGCAGTCCTGTGGAGGGAACTCGCAAAAGGGGAGAAAATAGCCCATCGCGCCGCGCTCGGGAAGGACTTTGTGCAGGCCGTCAAGACGCCTTCTGCGTGGAAAGATGACATGCCCGAACGGATTTCGATCTTCGGGATATCAGCTCTGCCCGGTTTTCACATGGAGGTTATTGCTGCAATATCGCGTTATTGCGAGGTAAATCTCTTTCTTATGAATCCGTGCGCTTTGTACTGGGGCGATATCCTCTCAAACCCGGAGATCAAGGCCAGGACCGCAAAAAAAGGGGCGAGTGGTCCTGTGCGGGAAGAGCTTTACCTTGAAAAGGGAAACAGCCTTCTTGCATCCATGGGGAGACTTGGAAGGGATTTTTTTGATCTGATCTGCGGGTTTGAGTCCACGGAGACAGACGATTTCCGGGACACTGGCGCGGACGATCTTCTTTCGTGCATACAATCAGATATCCTGAACCTTAGGGACAGAGCGGATATCTCGTTTGAAAAGAAGATATTGGATGAAAACGACACGTCAATTCAGATACATTCCTGTCACAGTCCGATGCGGGAAATCGAAGCGCTCCAGGATGCGCTCTGCGATATGTTTGAAAAAGAGCCTGACCTTAAACCGGCGGATATCCTGGTAATGACGCCGGATATCGAGACCTGCGCCCCTTATGTTCAGGCGGTCTTTGACCTTGTGCCCGGCGATCCGAGGAAGATACCTTTTGCCGTTGCGGACCAGAGCATCAGAAGGCAGAGCCGGATTGTGGATACCTTCATGGCGATCTGCGATCTTGCAGGCGGAAGATTCGGGGCATCCGAGGTCCTTGGGGTCCTGGAATCGCAGGGAGTGCGGCGGAAATTCGGCATTTCCGAGCCCGACCTTGAACTTGTCGGTGCATGGGTAAAAGAGACGCGCATAAGATGGGGCATCGACGGCAAGAGCCGGGGGCGTATCGGGCTCCCTGATTTTGCTGAAAACACATGGAAGGCCGGACTCGAAAGGCTCCTCTTGGGGTATGCCATGCCCGGAGGGGATGAAAAGATGTTTGCCGGCATCCTCCCGTACGACCATGTTGAAGGAAGCGACGCCCTGACGCTCGGGAGGTTCCTTGAATTTACGGACCAGATCTTTGCCTCTGCCAGATCCCTGCGTGGAAGATATACCATAGACAGATGGTCGCAGATCCTTGCCGACATCCTTGGCAGATTTTTTGCGCCGGATGAAGATACGGAAAAGGAGATCCAGTCTGTCCGAAAGACGCTCAACGACCTGTCTGAGATCAGGGATCACTCCGGTTTCGCCGAAGAGGTCGGCATCGATGTGATCAAGCATTACATGAAAGAATGCTTTGAAAACCAGGGGTTTGGATTCGGCTTCATTGCCGGGGGAATTACATTCTGCGCCATGCTCCCCATGCGGAGCATTCCGTTTAAGGTCATCTGCCTGCTTGGGATGAACATGGATGCCTATCCAAGACAGTCCCGGCCCCTGAGTTTTGATTTGATAGCAAAGGATCCGAAACCAGGGGACCGGTCCCGCCGGAATGATGACCGTTATCTCTTTCTGGAGACCTTGCTCTCCGCGAGAAAAAGGCTCTATATAAGCTATGTCGGCCAGAGCATCCGTGACAACAGCACAATCCCCCCATCCGTGCTCGTAAGCGAACTTTGCGACTACATCGACAGCGGCTTTCAGCTTCCCGCCGACAAAGAAGAAAAGGTCTTGGACCGGATTCTTGTCAGACACCGCCTCCAGGCGTTCAGCCCTGAATATTTCTCAAAAGAGAGCAGGCTTTTCAGTTACTCTGAGGAGAACTGCCGCGCTGCCCGGTGCGTTGTGGGGCCCCGCAGCAAGGCCACCTCCTTTATCCCGGAAGGGATCTCTGAGCCGGACCAGGAATTTAAGGAGGTCAGTCTTGCCAATCTGTGCGCGTTTTTCCGCAATCCCGCCGAGTTTCTGCTCAACAGACGTCTCGGAATATATCTTAAAGAAGCCGATTCGATTATTGAGGAAAAGGAGCCCTTTGACGTAAAAGGGCTGGATGAATACATGTTCAACGAGTTTCTGGCAGAAGCAAGGCTCAAGGGACGCGACCTTGCGGAATATATGGCTGTGAAAAAGGCCTCGGGTGAACTTCCGCACGGCGCTGTGGGGGAATGCACATATCAGAGGCTGACAAGAGATGTTGAAGGGTTTGTCAAAAACACGGAGGCCCGTATAAAAGGGACGCCCCTTGAACCCCTTCAAATTGATCTTGACGTATCAGGCTTCAGGTTGACCGGCAGGATCGATGACATCTATCCCGACCGGTTGATCAGATACCGGTGCGCAAGCATAAAATCAAAAGACCGCATCAGAATATGGATAGATCATCTCGCGCTAAACAGCCTGAGCGCCGGAGGTTATCCACGAGAAAGCCTGATTATGGGAGCGAAAAAGTCCGTGTGGGAGGCCTGCGAGTATCTCCCTGTTGAAAAGGGAAAAGATGTCCTTGGGACGCTTCTTGAAATCTATTGGCAGGGGTTGTCAAGACCGGTCCATTTTTTTCCCGAATCCTGCCTTGGCTATGCCGAATCAGTTTTTAAGAAAAATAAGACGCCTGCAGATGCCGTAGGAACCGCGCGCAATATATGGATTAAAGAACGTGGACACAGCGAAAGCGATAATGCGTACTACGAGTTGTGTTTTGCAAACACAGATCCCCTTGATCTCGAATTCCAGCACCTTGCCGAAGAGGTCTTTGGCCCGCTTCTTGAGCACGAAAGGAAGATCTCTTAAGTGGAGGAAATCAGACAATTTGATCTTTTGAACTGCCCCCTTGAGGGGACAAACCTGATCGAAGCAAGCGCGGGCACAGGAAAGACCTACGCGATCTGCGGGCTCTTTGTAAGGCTTGTCCTTGAAAAAAAGCTCCCTGTTGATAAGATACTTGTGGTTACCTTTACCGAGGCCGCCACAGCGGAACTAAAAGAAAGGATCCGCGTCAGACTCCGGGATGTGATTGAGGGGTTTTCGCAAGGCACGACCGGCAAAGACGAGTTCATAGACGCCCTTGTGGAAAAACAAAAGGGTCAGCCGGGTGCGGAGGAACTGCTCAAAGACGCTATCCGTGATTTTGATGAAGCCGCGATTTTCACGATACACGGGTTTTGCAGGAGGATGCTTCATGAGAACGCCTTTGAAAGCGGGGCCTTGTTTGACGCCGAGCTGATATGCGATCAGGAAGACCTGAAAAGGGAATCGGTCGAGGACTTCTGGCGGAAACGGTTCTACAACAAGTCACACCTCTTTCTCAATTACGCTGCAAACAAGGTAAACATAGAAGCCTTTTTTTCTCTTTTTGCGATCAGGGGGGCAAGGCCGTACCTGAAGATACTGCCTGATATTAAGATCCCTGACTCATCCGCCACAGAGCAGGAATATAAGGCATCGCGTGACAAGGTCGGGGCCGCATGGCCCCGGGCAAGGGCTGAGGTGGAA
>MAXM01000342.1:349-7520 GCA_001751015.1 Desulfobacterales bacterium C00003106 | reverse complement strand
CTAACAAGCATCCCGGTCTGGATTCGGGAGATGGACGATCTTGCGGCGTCAGGAGATAACAACCCTTTTCTGTTTGATGCATTCAAGAAATTCACGTCGGACGTCATCAAAGACGCTGTAAAAAAGAATCACGTCGCCCCGACACACCTGTTCTTTGATCTTTGTCAAGGACTGGACGAAAAGCACAAGGAACTGGAACAGGTCTTTGAGCAGTATCTCTGCGGTCTGAAAAAGGAGATGTTCGATTATGTGCAGAAAGAGCTCGACAGAAAAAAAGAGGCGAAAAACGTCCTTTTTTTTGACGACCTTTTGCTGAATCTGCACCGGGCATTGGAAGCAGAGGGTGGACAGGGGCTTGCAAGGGCGGCCGGCACAAAATTTTCGGCCGCGCTGATCGATGAATTCCAGGACACAGACCCGATTCAATATGAGATATTCAAAAAGAGCTTTGCCGATCAGGGGAGCATACTCTTTTTGATAGGCGATCCCAAACAGGCCATATACGGTTTTCGCGGGGCAGACGTCTTTGCCTATATGAAAGCGGCGCGGCATGTGAAATCGCGCTATACCCTGGGGAAAAACTGGCGGTCTGAACCCGGATTGATCACAGCGGTAAACGCCGTGTTTCAAGGCAACGACCACCCTTTTATATACAAAGATATCCCCTTTCATCCCGCGACGCCGGGCAAGACCGGGAACCGGACATCCTTGCAGGTTGATGGCAGCACAGGGCCGTCCCTGGCCCTTTTGTTGCTGAACGCTGAAAAGATAACCGGCTCTGCAAAGCCTCTCAAAAAACCCGAGGCCCGGGAATTTGTCTCCAAAGGTGTTGCCGCCGAGATATCCGGGCTCCTGCGCCTTGCCGCAGACAAGAGGGCAATGCTGGGAAACGATCCGCTCAGGCAAGGGGACATAGCTGTACTGGTAAGACGGAACGCGGATGCCCGCTTGATGCAGGAGGCCCTTTCCGCCCTCAATATACCGAGCGTATCATGCAGCACGGAGAGTGTTTTTGCTTCGCATGAGGCAGTTGAAATGAGACGCGTCCTTTCCGGCATTCTCCAGCCGAACAATGAGAGATTTCTTAAAGCGGCCCTTGCAACAGACATGATCGGTGTCAACGGGGAGGAACTGAATTCCCTGACAAAAGACGAAGCAGGGTGGGAAGAGAGGCTGATCAGGTTCAGGACCTATCACGCGACATGGCAAGACCATGGCTTTATCAGGATGTTCAAACGCATGATGACAGAAGAAAATATCCTGTCCCGGCTGATGACCCTGCCTGACGGAGAGCGCCGGAACACAAACCTGCTCCATCTTGCAGAGGTCCTTCACCAGGCCTCGACTGAAAGAGATGCAGGCATGGCCGATCTCGTAAAATGGCTTTCCGGTCAAACCGATTCGGGTGAGTCCGGTCCTGACGAATACCAACTCCGTCTCGAAACAGATAAAAACGCAGTCAAGCTCATAACCGTGCACAAGAGCAAAGGGCTTGAGTATCCTGTCGTGTTCTGCCCCTTTGCATGGGACGGGTCAAGGGCCAGGGATTCAAGACCCCCTTACATGTTTCACGACGAGTCCGAAGAGATGACTCTAACACTCGACCTCGGCCCTGAAGTTAACGCCAAAAGCAAGGTTCTGGCAGAAACAGAGGCCCTGGCTGAAAACATGAGGCTCCTTTATGTGGCCCTGACCCGCGCAAGGAACCGGTGCTATCTTGTATGGGGCCGCATCAATCTCTCAGGGACATCGGCCCCTGCCTGGCTTTTTCATTACAAAAAGAAAGAGGGAAAAGGTATTTTAGACGCAATCGAGGCAAGATATAAGGCCTTGCCCGACAACGAGATCCTTGCTGAAGTCAAATCCGTGGCAAAGAATGCGCCTTGCGCAATCACGATTTCCGAGATGTCTGACAGGCCCGGCCAGGTTTTATCAGGTGGGTTTGCTGCGGACACGCAACTGACGTGGCGGAGGTTTTCCGGGAAGATAGATTCCACATTCCGTATTTCAAGCTTTTCGTCCATCACATCGGCCCTGCCGTACAGCGCGGAGACAGCCGATCATGACGCGGCAATAGATGCGGACAGGGGGTCGCAGCCGGACCTTGAGCAAGGGCCTCTTGTGGAAGAGACCATCTTTTCCTTTCCCAAGGGGGCAAGGCCGGGCACGTTCATGCACGACATATTCGAGCATCTCGATTTTACGCAGGCAAAGAAAGATCACGCAGAAAGGCTCGTGGCCGAAAAACTCGCGGAACATGGCTTTGACCGGAAATGGCGTAAAGCCATTTGCACGATGGTCCGGAAGGTCGTGTCCGGCTGCCTCGAACCGGGCCGGGATGATTTTACTTTGTCCCGCATCGAGAACAAGGATCGCCTGAACGAGCTGGAGTTCTATTTTCCCATAGGATTGATTTCACCGAAAAAACTGCGGGACCTGTTCCGTGAGCCTTTGTCCTTGAACCGGGAAGACCGCAAGGATTTGACTCTTGATTTTACCGGGCCTGTCGAACGTCTCGGTTTTTCTCCGGTCAGGGGATTTATGAAGGGCTTTATCGACATGGTCTTTCAGTTTGAAGGCAGGTTCTACATAGTGGACTGGAAATCAAATTTCCTCGGCCCATCCGTTGAAGACTACAACCAGGGTGCGCTTGACGCAGTCATGAAAGAAGATGGTTATGTGCTCCAGTATTACATATACACCGTTGCCGTAGACCAGTACCTGCGTACCAGGATTCCCGCTTATGACTACGAACGGGATTTCGGGGGGGTCTATTACATATTCCTGCGGGGCGTGGACCCGGACAAAGGGCCTGATTTCGGCATCTACAGGTCAAGACCTGATCGGAGATTCATAGACAGGCTGTCCGCAAACCTGATAAATGGACAGAAAGGGAAGTAGCTAATTTGACTATATTCTGAGGTGTCTTAAAAGGAGGTTTTTTGCGGTGCGGGCGTTATCCGGCGCAGAGCTTTTGCTGTTGTCCACAATGATCTCAGCGTCCGGGTTTTCTTCGTAGGGAATATCCACGCCGATTACAGGTCCCAGGTCTTTGAATTGAGTCCCTTTTTCCTTTCGTTCCAGGGCCCGCTTGTACATTTGCGCCACGACCATGCCCTTTTTTCGCCCGGACTCCCGTTCAATACAGATTGAAAGCGGACACCTGACCATCACCTCGACAAAGCGTTGGATCCTTTTTCTTGCCCTGTCCCTGTATGCCCTTTTGTGGGCGGTAGCGTCTATGATTACGTTTGTCCCGTCCTCCACCCGTTCCGCAGCGAGATCAGCCAGTTTTTCATATACAAAATCACGTTCTTCGTCCGTATATTTCGGATCCGGAACATACTTTTTTCGTACCGCGTCCAGCTCAATCCGTTCGCATACCGCGCCATTTTCGCATAACAGGTCAGCGACGATTTTTGAGATATTACTTTTTCCGGAGCCGGGAAGGCCGGTAAACCAGACCGCCCATCCTTTATTCGAGATACTGGTTGAGTTCATCCATCCGGACCCTGTCGGTTGCAAGGATGTTTCTGATGAAATTAAAGAGCCTTGTTCGTATCTCCTCAGGGTGATCAGGATACCACTCAGGGGACGCGATTACGAGACCGCGAAAGGCATAGAACGGCTGAATCACGTCGAAGATTTCCTGATCTTTTGTCTTGTCAAGGTAGGTTTCCATATAGGCGTCATGCAGTTTCCTGTAAGCGCCGTCAAGTTTGCCATATCTTAAAAGTGAGTACAAGATGTAGTTGATACTCATAGTGGCCACATCATCTGCTGCTTCGCCATACTCTCCCCGGCTGCGATCAAACGTGGAAAAATCCGTGCCTTCACGAAACTTCACGTTCCACGGATGAAAATCGCCGTGTTCGCGGCAGAGGCGCCCGGTGTAGTCCTTGAGCTTCCAGCGCCACTCAACACACCGCGTTTCGATCTCGCAAAAGGCCTCATCAGAACAGTATTTGTAGTGCCGGGGGTATCCGTCGATGATACCCATGATGCATTCGCCGTGGCCGACATGGTCTCTCACCTTTCTGACATAGAGATCAGGGTCGTCCTTTTTTTCGCTGTGCACCTCTGCGAGATACCCGCCAAGGGCCTTTGCCCTCTCAATATCCAGGCCGGACAGAGACTCCGAGAGCAGCCGCTTCAAGTCCAGGAAATAGTCCGTCCCTTCCACCTTTTCGGTCAAGAGGAAATAGGCATTGGCGTCACGGACCGAACAGGCTTTGCCCCGGTCAGTAAAGTAACCGACATCAAGGGGAAGGGCATGCCTGGGGAGTCTTTGGCCTGCAGCGTACTGGAACAGCAGCACATGTGCCCTGTCCCACAGATACTGGTGGCCGTATTTGTCCTTTCGCATCGTGGAAAAGACCACTGATCGTTCCTGATCCTCCTGGCGGAATGTGATCATGAAGGTCTCCCCGTATCCCAACTTCTTTATGGTATCGGCAAATCCCCCAAGCCTGTCCGTACCGACCAGTTCCACAGGACCGCCGAAGCGTTCTTCCATGTATTCCCTGATGGAATCGATACTGACTGGAATATCTTCCGTTGAGACGTTTTTCATTTCTTGTTCCTCTCTATATTGACATCCAGATAATTAATTGCACAAGGCTATAGGGAAAAATTCGAGTAAGGCGTACATTACCTTACGCCCTTAAATGTCTGTCTGTGAATATAGGAGGCGCCAAAGAGGCGAATGGCTTCAAGATGCATTCGAGTGCCGTACCCCATGTGTTTGTCGAATCCATATTCCGGCAAGTCCTGGCTGTAGCGTGTCATGATACGGTCACGGCTTACCTTTGCGACAATAGAGGCAGCGGCGATCGACAGGCTTTGCGTATCACCCTTTTTTATCGCCTTCTGAGCAATTGACGAGCGTATGGTGAAAGTTCCGTCTATCAGGAGAAAATCCGGTTTTGGACAAAGGTTATCCACTGCAATCCGCATTGACAAGAGCGCGGCCTGCAGGATATTGATTCTATCAATTTCTATTGGATCAATTATTCCAATGCCGATTGAAATGGCCTCTTCATATATCCTGCCGTACAGTTTTTCCCTTTTCGCACGGGTCAGTTTCTTTGAGTCATTGATACCCGTGATATCGGTCCCTTCCCGGAAGATCGCTGCCGCAGCCACGACAGGGCCGGCAAGCGGCCCCCTGCCGGCCTCGTCAATGCCGGCGACTATCTTGTAACCCGCCTTTCGCGCGTCATTTTCAAATGCAAACCAATCCATCCGCCCTTATTTCAGCCTGCGCTCCTTGATGCGAGCCGCCTTTCCTTTCAGCTTTCTTAAATAGTAAAGCTTGGCGCGTCGCACACGACCCAGGGTCACAACTTCAACTTTTTCAATATGTGGAGAATGCAGCGGGAAAACCCGTTCCACACCGATTCCATAGGAGACCTTTCTGACGGTAAAAGAGGCGTTCGCCAGGCCCTTTCTTTTTCTGATTACGACTCCTTTGAAAACCTGTATTCTCTCTTTGTTCCCCTCCCTGATTCGCACAGACACACTCACTGTGTCGCCAGGTCTGAAGGATGGAATATCAAACCGCATCTGTTCCTTTTCAAATTGTTGAACAACCGTATTCATTACAACTACCTACCCTCCTGATACAGAACTTTTCAAAAAACCCGGAATCACGACCGCTATGCCCTTAACCGGTATCCTTGCACTGCGGTCTTTCAGTTGTCCGGAGTTTATGAGAAGTTCTCCTGATACAGATGCTTTTAAGAGCGCGCTTTGCGCATGAAGCGTTTTTCGGCTCACAGCAACCTGTCCAATATTATTGCCGCCGCGGATCGAACGGAGAGATGGTTATAGCTTCCCCTCCCTTCGATGGGTGACAGCACGTAATCAGCCTTATCTATAAAATCCTCGGTTAATCCCCATGCGGTTCCAAAAAGAAGAAGATATGGAGAACCATGTTTCAGCATTTGAGTCAATCTTTCATAGCTTATCTGATGCAGATGCGGCTTGGCATCGGTAATCACGGTTTTTGGTTTCACCTGGTCCGAATTCGAGATGTCGTCCACAACATCCTGCAGCGAGGCCCTGACATTGACGAGGGAAAGGGCTTCCTTCCGATTCGGATTATAAGTGGCGCCAAAACCGTCTGTCCAGTGCGCCACTATCCTCCTGGCCAGCTTCTGCTGGTCCGCAAGTGGAGTAACCACAGAAAAGGATCGTACGCCGTATGTCCTTGCAGCCCGCGCAATATCATGCAGATCAAGCCCGGAAACGGCTGATGCGATGACCTCTCTATGTTTATTGTACACAGGATAGTGTATCAGCGCGATATGGAGACTCAGAGAATCGCTCAATTCAGTTTACAGTATCTTTTCAATACGGGAACGCAGCCTTTTTAAAAACTCAATATCTTCTTTGGACAGGGCGAAATCATTCAGAAGCTCAGGCCTTTTCAAGAGAGTTCGCGTCAATGAAGATTCCCGCCGCCACCGCCTTATCTTTGCGTGGTCACCCGACAGAAGAATATCCGGAACCCCGGCGCCTTCAAATGATCGGGGACGTGTATATTGAGGGTATTCCAGGAGCCCGTCAGAAAAAGAGTCTTCTTTGGCTGAAGACTCTCCACCCAATACTCCCGGCCTGAGCCTGGCGATCGCGTCAACAATAACCGCGGCCGCCGGTTCTCCCCCGGTCAGAACATAGTCCCCTATGGAGATCTCATCGTCTACCCATTCTTCAACTATCCTTTCATCCACACCTTCATAACGTCCGCATACGAGCACCAGTGTCTTATATGAGAGGAGTTCTTCAGCGGTCTTCTGGCTGAAGGTTCGTCCCTGCGGCGTCAAAAGAATGGTATATGCGTCCGGGAACTCCGCTTTTACCGACCTGATCGCCGCTGTTATCGGTTCCGGTTTCATTACCATTCCGCATCCCCCGCCATAAGGCGTGTCATCCGTTACCTGGTGTTTCCCCTCGGCGAATGCCCTGATATTAACCGGAGTAACAGAGATCTTGCCCTTGTCGATCGCCTTTTTTAACACACCGTCTCCGAACATGGCGGATATCATATCCGGAAAGAGCGTGAGTATAACAAAATTCATCAATCCACAATAACTCCATAACCCCTTCTAACCTAAGTTGAGCGATTAGCCTTTAGCGGTTAGCTATTAGTTCAATGATTACAGAATGT
>MAXM01000342.1:0-263 GCA_001751015.1 Desulfobacterales bacterium C00003106 | reverse complement strand
AATCGCTCAACTTAGGTCTAAGGCCAGTCAACAAGCATCAATTTTTTTTCCAGGTCTATTTCCACAATGACCGAATCCAGGGCGGGGATGAGCGCCTCGTTGGATTCGTTACGGACTACATAGACGTCATTGCTGCCCGTCCTGATGATACTTGCAACCTTGCCGAGAGACCTGTGATCGACCGTAAGCACATTCAGGCCGATGATTTGAAACCAGTAGTAGGTCCCGTCATCAAGCCTTCTTAAGCATGCCTTTTCGCAAAG
>MAXM01000341.1 GCA_001751015.1 Desulfobacterales bacterium C00003106 | reverse complement strand
TGCCTGAACGAATCTCTATTGTGATGCCCTCTGATTCATACTTTTTTATTACCATAACGATTAATCTCCAATGTGAATTTTGATCTATACCTGCGAAAGGATTCGGATCTCGGATAAAATGTTCTTTTTGTTTGCATTTTCCAGATACCTAATTCGTTCTTTTCTTTTTTTCTCTTAATCCTGATGACTCCTCATATGCAGTTTCGACAGCATGTTTGCTTATCTCATCATAATACTTCCCCATCATCTTATTAAAATCTCTTCTATTATCCCAGAATTGTGGCGGACCGAGACGTTTTATAATTGCAGCTGATACATCAGGGGGAGATATATCCACACAAAATGATTCAGGTTCGCTATCAGTCCAGAAATTTTCTACAGATAGCTTATATGTATCATTTCCATTCATCTTTTTTTCAGGTGCATGCACCTGAGTATCAGGTATGTCAGCTTTACTGAGTGTTCTTTTTTTACGAAGTAAACCAGTGATCTCTTTCTGGGTCCGGCCCCTTAACGTAAAAAGCATGAACGGATCACGATCAAACTCTTCAGCCAAAATATAATATACTGCTGCAATATGTTTACATGGATTTGCACTATCAGGACATGAACAATTTGTCCTGATATCTCTTGATGAGGTAGGAAACAGTGATACACCGGCTGCATTAAATGATTCTTCAATATCCTGAGGCATTTCACCTGCAAGCAGTTTTGCTGCAAATACCGCCTTTTTTGACATCTCTTTGATCACACTATCCCATTCGTCTTCTGAAAATGGTGTTATTTCTATAGTTACCGAATACGGCTTCTTAACAGAACCTTGTGTCTTTGCTTTGACCTTTCCCGGATATAGAGTATATTCAAGTACCTGCCCTTTCCTGGCATATCTTCTACCCCTTTCAAGGCGGTTCGTCCATCCGAATGATTCCAGGACATATACCCAGCGCTTTGACCACCAGGTATCTCCTATATTTCCCCTCTTGCTTTTAGCTTTAATACCCCCCTCTACTTCAATTGGAGTTGAAGGAGTATAACCACCCCAGAAGTAATCCCGTCTACTCATATACTACTGCCTCCCGTCTCAGGACAAATATATCTTTCAATTGTTCGGTTGTCATCTCAGTCAGCCAGCCTTCTCCAGTACCTATGATGTTATCGGCAAGTGCTTTCTTGCTCTTGATTATTTCATCGATCCTCTCCTCAAGAGTTCCGTCACAGATGAACTTATGCACCTGTACATTTTTGGTCTGACCGATACGAAATGCACGATCCGTTGCCTGGTTCTCAACCGCAGGATTCCACCAGCGGTCAAAATGGAATACGTGAGAGGCACGGGTAAGGTTAAGACCAATTCCACCTGCTTTGAGTGAAAGGACAAATATCGCAGGACCGTTCTTATTGGAAAAATGATCAATCATCTTTTCCCTGAGCTTTTGGGATACACCACCATACAGGAAAGGCACTTCCTGGCCAAATACCTGCTGAAGATGTAATTTTAACATCTTCCCCATCTCTGCATATTGGGTAAATATCAATGCAGCATCTCCTTCTGCGATCACTTCTTCCAGCATCTGCGTGATACGGTTTAACTTACCTGAGCGGCCGGCCAGTTTTGAGCCATCACCAAGGAACAGAGCCGGATGGTTGCATGCCTGTTTTAGCCTCAACAATGTTAAAAGGACCAGTCCCTTTCTCTCTATATCGGATGACTCCTGGATCTTTCGCAGCATATCCTTAACAATAGCCTCATATAGTGTGGCCTGCTCCTTAGTAAGGTTGCAGTGTTCTTTAATCTCTATTTTCTCGGGGAGATCCTTAATGACAAGAGGATCTGTCTTTAAGCGACGAAGAATGAACGGCTGGATTAATTTCTTAAGCTGTTCGCCTGTTTCTTTATCGTTATACCGCTCAATAGGAAGTGCAAATTTTCTGCGAAAACCCTCTGCTGAGCCGAGGTAACCCGTGTTCAGGAACTCCATAATAGACCACAGATCCGATAGTCTGTTCTCTACGGGTGTTCCTGTCATAGCTATACGATAATCTGCATTGAGTTTTCTGACTGCTTGTGATTGTTTTGTAAGCCTGTTCTTAATATTCTGGGCCTCATCAAGCACAGCCCCGTTCCATTCCACCAGGATAAATGTCTCCTGGTCTCTATGAACAAGAGCATATGTACTTATCACAAGATCGTAGTGTGAAACTTCAGTAATGAACTCTTCGTTTTTCCTGCGATTAGTCCCGTGATGCACCAGAACACGAAGAGACGGTGCAAACCGCATCGCTTCTTTTCGCCAGTTACCAACCACTGATGTAGGACATATCAATAATGTTGGCTTATCAATCCCGTCTTCTTTATTCTTTAATAACAGAGCAAGCATCTGGATAGTCTTTCCCAATCCCATATCATCTGCAAGACATGATCCAAGCCCGTAATTTTGTAAATATGCCAGCCAGGAGAAACCTGTGATCTGGTACGGACGCAGTTCCCCTTCAAAGTTATCAGGCTGCGGTAGTGTTGAGATCTTAATCTTGCCTGATAATCTACCGAGAAGCTCAGATATCCATCCGGATGCTGAAAATCCATTTACCGGAAGAGGCAATTCCGGGTCTTCAAGAGTTGCATCCAATCTCAAAGCCTGGGAAAGCTTCATTTCTCCTGAGTTTTGGGTCTTAAAGAACTTTATAGCAGCTTCGATCTCTTCTTTTTTTAACTCGACCCACTTACCACGAAGTCGCACCAGCGGTTCTTTCAGGTTTGCAAGGTTCTCAAATTCTTCCTCACTTATTATTTCATCTCCCAGTGCAAGCTGCCAGTTATAGTCAATGATCGAATCAAATCCAAATAGTCCTTTACCATCTTCGTATTCACGCTTTGATTTTAATTTTAATTTCAGACCCAACTGTGAGCCTGTGACTCCTTTATCCCACCAGGGTGGAACAAGAACACTGAATCCGCTTTCAGTAAGTAAGGGGACGCCCTCTTTTAAGAAAGTATATGCCTGTTGGTTTGTCAACTGTGCGGTCTCAGGTCTTGCAAAGTGAAGGCTGTCTTCGATAGGCGGGTATAATTTTGAGGCTTTTCCAAGATCAGCAAGCAGCTTTTCTTGAGGATTGTCGAACTTGCGGTTCAAGAACTCAAGGGTGTCATCTGATTCGGTCCATACTTTCTGCGCAGGCACAAGCAGGCTCGGGTCATCAGATGCCTGCAGAAAATATTGCAGATTCCACATATCTGATCCAGTCTCATCATCGCAGGGAGATTCAAGACGGAAACATGTCCTGAATTCGGATTGTTCAATCTCTATTACAGGAGCTTTCCATGATGTAATCTCTTTAGTAAGTTGATCTAATC
>MAXM01000340.1 GCA_001751015.1 Desulfobacterales bacterium C00003106 | reverse complement strand
TTTTGATTTGGTAACCGTTCACAGTTTTCCCCAATGAACTATAGACCTTCAGATAATTAATTGCACAAGGCTATAGGGAAAAATTCGAGTAAGGCGTACATTGGGGTACGTTGTCGAGGATTTTGACCGATAACGCCGTGCAATTATTTATGTGAAGGTCTATAGTTCCACCTCTCGGCGGGATGGAATATGCAAGAGATATTGTCGATGCCATGGACCTGCAAAGGATGGAGCAGGCAAATACGTCTTTTGGAAAATTTTTGAAAGAGTTAAAGCATATATTGAAAGAATGGAGTAACGTTAACTATCGGAAGCGAGGTGAATTATGAAAGAGATAATCGATGGACTTCCCAATATCTGTGGGCAGGAAGATGAGATCATTAAGGTCACCCGAAGTTCTGGCCCTGTGTTCTTGGGTGACACCAATATCTCTTTGGACCGGGTCAATACGGCTTTTGGAGTGGCCCTGCATATGCATCAGCCGACCATCCCTGCGGGCGGAGACGACCTTGCCACTGCGGAGTTGATCAGCAACCTCGACTATATGATGCGGCACCCGGATATGGGAGACAACCATGATGCTCCGGTCTTTGCGTGGTGTTACAGCCGCATGGGGGATTTTATACCCGAACTGATTGACAAAGGGAAAAACCCCCGTGTAATGCTCGACTATTCCGGGAACATCCTCTGGGGTTTGCGCCAGATGGGAAGGGGAGACATCCTGGACAATCTGAAAAAGATCACCCGTGATCCGTTCTATCGCCGCCACGTTGAATGGTTGGGGACCATGTGGGGGCATGCAGTAGTTGCATCCACTCCTGTGCCGGACCTGCTGCTCCATATCAGGGCCTGGCAGCATTATTTTGCTTCTGTTTTCGGGCTTGAAGCGCTGGGCCGCGTAAAGGGCTTTTCTCCTCCGGAGATGAATCTTCCAAACCATCCTGATCTCTGTTACGCCTATGTAACAGCGTTGAAGGAGTGCGGGTATAAATGGATACTGGCGCAGGAGCATTCGGTGGAGAATTTAGACGGCCGGAGCCTTTCGAGACAACACCTTCCCCACCTGTTGATCGCTCGCAATTCAAAGGGAGAGGAAGTTTCCATAACCGCTCTTATCAAGACGCAGGGATCGGATACCAAGCTCGTGGCCCAGATGCAGCCTTATTACGAGGCCTTGTCGCTCCAACCGATGATGCTTGAAGGAAAGCGTATTCCCCCTTATGTCCTGCAGATAGGCGACGGTGAAAACGGAGGGGTAATGATGAATGAATTCCCTGACGGTTACAAGAACGCCTTTGATCAGATCGGAAGGCAAGGGACTGTTGCCTTGAACGGGACTGAATTTTTGGAACTGATCGAAGAAAGCGGGTTTTCCGAAAAGGACTATATCCCAATATACCCGTGGGGTCAGCATCGAATCTGGGAAAAAGTCACGACCTTTTCCGAGGGTGCGGTCCAGGATGCAATAAATGCGGCCAAAAAAGAAGATGACAGGTTTCACATGGAAGGGGGGTCATGGACGAGCAACCTGAGCTGGGTCCGGGGATATGAAAATGTGCTGGACCCTATGAACAGATTGAGCGCTGCTTTTCACGAGCGATTCGACAATGTTGATATGGACACAAACAAGCACGGTTTCAGAAATGCGCTTTTGCACCTTCTCTTGTCCCAGACAAGCTGTTTCAGATACTGGGGGCAGGGTATATGGACGGATCATGCCCGTGAGATATGCCGAAGAGGTATGGAGATATTAGCTAACCGCTAACCGCACAGGTCATAATTATTCAGGTGAAGGTCTATCCCACTGACAAAGGAACGGGGACGAAATAACTTTTCCAAGTAGGCGCATAGATTTGGGTCAAATTTGTTCGATCTCAAATCCCAAAAGTTGATGGAATAGCAAGCTATTTTTGATGCTTTTGGGATTTGAGATCGGGCAAAGGTGGCCTGAAGCTGTGATGCATAGTTGCGGAAGTTATTTCGTCCCCGTTCCAAAGGATGAGTTTTATGTATGTTGTAATGATCACCTCTGAGTGCGCGCCTGTGGCAAAGGTCGGCGGTCTCGGAGATGTTGTTCAGGGGCTGTCCCATGAGCTTCAGTTGCGGGGCAATCATGTGGAGGTCATTCTGCCGAAATACGATTGCATGCGGTATGATCATATCTGGGGGCTGGAAAAGGTATACGATGATCTTGTCGTCTACTATCATGACCAGCCGGTTCATTGCGACGTCTATTTTGGCTTTGCAGACGGTCTGAAATGCTTTTTTATTGATTCTCATTCCTGCAAGAATTTCTTTAGCCGGGGCCTTTTTTACGGGAGTCCGGATGACCCGGAGCGGTTTGCGTTTTTTTGCAGGGCGGCCCTGGAGTTCATGCTCAAGACGAACAAGCACCCGGAAATTATCCACTGCCATGACTGGCAGACCGGCCTTGTGCCGGTACTCCTGTATGAGACATACAAACACATGGGTATGACTCACCCGAGGGTCTGCTATACACTGCACAATTTGAGACACCAGGGGGTGACCGGTGAATCCATTCTCCGGCAGGTGGGGCTCAATCCCGCAGACTTCGTGAATCAGGACAGGCTCAAGGACAATTCCAACCCGAATGCCGTCAACCTGATGAAAGGCGGGATCGTCTATTCCAACTTTGTTACCACGGTATCCCCTGCGTATGCAGACGAGATAAAGTATACGGACCTGGGCTGCGGGCTTCAGCACACCCTTTACGTGCATGGCAAAAAACTCGGAGGGGTGTTAAACGGCGTGGACTACAGCGTGTGGAATCCTGAAATTGACTCGCATATAGCATGTCAATACACAATCGACACAATAGGAGACAAGTACAGGAACAAAGAGGCGCTCCGGCACAGGCTGCTCCTTGAAGACAAATTTACGCC
>MAXM01000339.1 GCA_001751015.1 Desulfobacterales bacterium C00003106 | reverse complement strand
GGGAAAGTTATTTCGTCCCCGTCCCATAGCCTTTTTACACGCTGATTCAATATCGAATATCGAACTATGATTCTGTAACGGCAAAAACCATGTATGGGAAAACCAAGATTGGAGCGCTACCTGCTTGAGTTTTCGAAAAACAGTTTCCAATAGTGATCAGCTTTTGGTATGTTTTTGTGTTGCTGGTCGACCTCCCTCTCCTTGCGGGGCTGACCGCAAAATCCCCCTCTGGGCGAGCCCTAAGCTCTAATTGATTTTTAATGAGTCCCTTAGGGTCCGCCCAAAAGACTATTGTTCAGGAACTCAAGTATATGGATACTGAAAAGATCAGGTGGTGCAAAAAAAAGGAGTGTTGGCGTATGGTGGCCGTGTGTGAACGGAGGGCGCTTCAGCTCAACATACGAAGCTGTCAAAGGTGCTGGCAGGACTATATTCAGCTACGGCTGCCTTTCAAGCGCCGCAAGGTTCGGAAACGGAGGTGACGTTTGACGGATCTTTCATTGAGAACTTGGAGAACTTGCTTGATGGCCACAGAATGGCGCAGAATAGCCCGGCGAATCATGAAGCAATCTGTTTACGCAAGTCCGCTGATTCCCGCACTTTTGTCTTACATGTGCGGCCTGTGCATCGGCCTTTATATTCCCGGGGTTCGTTATGCCGGGTGTCTCGTTGCCCTGTTGTTTTTTACGCAGCTCGTCATCTTCTTCCGGCAAAAGCACGGATCGCGCTTTGTTCCTCTCCTTTTTTTTGCAAGTCTGGGTTATCTCGCTATCCAGCCGTGGGTTGCGCCATCTTATCCCTCCAACCATATCTCGAATTTTGTCGGCAAAGGGCCATGGCACATAAAGGGAACCATCAGCGATCTTCCCGGAATATCAGACGAAAGGACCCGCTTCGTAGTCGAGGCAGAGACTATTTCTGCAGCAAAAATCCGGCGCCGGGTCTGCGGACGGGTGAGGCTGACTGTCCGCGGACGCGTATCAGGGATCTGCCGGGGTGACGCAGTTGCTTTTTTCGGAAGACTCAAGGCCCCCCGGAATTTCAAGAATCCAAACGGGTTCAACTATGAAAGATACTTGTCTTTCAAGGGTATCCGGGTAACATCTTATGTGAATGATCCGGCGCTTGTTGTGCGGCTTGGTGGAGACGGGATCTCCGTGGCTTCGAGCATGTTGCGCAGCGCCAGGAACAGAATTTCGGAGCTGACAGCGTCTGCGGTCACGGATAAAAATGCCCGTGGAATACTTCAGGCACTTCTTGTCGGTGATCGCGGCGGCATCTCTCCTGATCTGAGAGAAATGTTCCTCCGCTCCGGGCTGGCGCATCTACTTGCCATATCCGGTCTTCATGTCGGGATGGTAGGCGCCTTCTTCTTTTTTCTCTTTCGTATCGCGCTGAACAGATCCGAACGTTTGCTCCTTGCAGGCGTTGTAATCAGGTGGTCAGCCGCCTTGACGATTTTGCCCGTCATTGTGTACGGCATGCTTGTGGGGATGTCTCCTTCCACACAGCGGGCCGTAATCATGGCCTTTGTCTTCCTGACAGCGGTTGTCTTTGAAAAGGAAGCACGGCAGGTCAACACTCTCGCCGTGGCAGCTCTTGTCATACTGATTGTTGCGCCGGTTGCTCTTTTTGACATATCATTTCAGCTTTCCTTTATCGCAGTCCTTTCGATCCTGTTCGGCTTGCGTTTGCTCCCGTGGAGCAGGTCACCATCTGATTCCCTGTGGTTGCTCCTCTCAAAAAGGCTGGCAACCTTTATGGCGGTATCCCTTTTTGCCATCATCGGCACCCTTCCCCTGGTCCTCTTCTATTTCAATCAGGTCTCTTGTGTCGGTCTTATGTCAAATTGTATTGCGGTTCCGATCGTGGGCTTTCTTGTTATCCCGCTCGGCATGCTGGCTGTGCTGATCCTTCCGGTGAGTTTTTCCGTGGCATGCTGTGTCATGAAAATCACGGAGCTGTTGTTATCAATACTCCTTGAAGCGGTCTCCTTTTTTTCGAGCCTCCCTTATGCGGCAATAAAGACGATCACACCGAGCCTCTTTGAGATAGGCCTCTTTTACGCCCTGATTGCAGCGCTCCTGAATCTGAAAAAAAGTAGATGGGTACGCCTCATGGTAATCCCCTGTCTCATGGCCCTCATCCTTGGAGACGCGCTTTTCTGGATGCATGAGCGCTTCTGGCGCCAGGACCTTCGCGTGACCATGATAGATGTGGG
>MAXM01000338.1 GCA_001751015.1 Desulfobacterales bacterium C00003106 | reverse complement strand
CGGCCCACATTCAGTATCCTGGCTGCTTTAGCCTTGTTTCCTTCGCTTTCAGCCAAGGCTGCCCTGACGCTTTCATGGTCGAGTTTTCGGGAAGGACCGCGGGATGATTGACTTGTTTGGAATTCTATTAGTTCAAGAGGAAGGTTGTCGGGTTGAATGACATTCCCCCGGGACCTTACAAGCGCAAACCGCACCGCGCTCTGAAGCTCCCGGACATTACCCGGCCACGCGTAATCGGTCATGATTTCCATGGCCTTTTTTGCAAAACCGGCTGTTTCCCGTCCATCTTCAGCGGCCGTGTCAAGAAAGTGTTCCACCAAAAGAGGGATGTCACCCCTTCGCTCCCTGAGTGGAGGGAGATGGATCGGTATCACGTTTATGCGGTAATAGAGGTCTGTGCGAAACCGCTCCTTTTTCACTTCAAGTTTCAGGTCCTTGTTGGTAGCGCTGATGAGACGGACATCCACGGATATGGTCTTTTCGCCGCCCACCCTTTCGAATTTTCCTTCCTGAAGTACGCGAAGCAGCTTTGCCTGCAAAGATTTCTGCAGATCAGCCACCTCGTCGAGCAGCAGAGTGCCGTTGTTTGCCAGTTCGAACCTCCCCTTCTTGTCCCGCATCGCCCCGGTAAACGCCCCTCTCACGTGTCCGAAGAGCTCGCTTTCGAGCATGCCTTCGGGGAGGGCCGCACAGTTGACCGGCACAAAAGCTCCGCCCCCGCGTCTGCTCTCATTGTGGATCGCGGTCGCTACGAGTTCTTTCCCCGTGCCGGTCTCCCCTGTAATGAGAACAGGATAGTTGTTTGTGGCATTGTCCCGAATCTGCCTGTAAATCCGGAGCATCCCGGGATCCCTGCCTATGATGCCGGCAAAACCCTTGAGATCGCCGTGGGCTATTTTCAGGCCGATTATGTCGGTTACATCCCGAAACGAGGCAATCACGCCGACAAAACGGTGAGGGTTATCGTACATCCCGTTTACGCTCATCTCAAGCCGCCGGGCATCCCCATTTTTCGTCAGGATATTAAGCGGGTAACGAAGATGATCCAGAAAATCGGGCGAGCCCTTCTTAAAAGAACAACGGCCGCCGCAAAAAGGGCCCCCAAAGACCAGATGGCAGTCCTTGCCAAGGACGTCTTGCCTGAGATAACCGGTAGCGTTTTCAGCGGCACGGTTAAAAAAGAGTATGCGCCTCTTTCTATCATGCGCTATTATCCCCTCTGTGAGGTTGTCAAGTATGCCTTCAAGCCTCTTCCTGTCAGCCTCATTCTGATACAATAGCGCAAGGTGGGCCTCAACAAGTTCTTTAAACCTTGCTATCAGCTTCTCGTACTGTTTGCTGTACCTGTTCTCCTTTGAATCAAGCACGCAGATAGTACCGAAAACGTCACCATCCGGCCAGACAAGCGGAAACCCGAGATACGAAATCATCCCCGATTTTGTGTCGGGATTTCTATCCCACCTCTTGTCTTTCAATGCATTTGCAACAAGCAGCTTTCCTTTGGTCTTTATCACTTCCTCGCAGTAAAGACCGGATAGATCCTCTCTGTCACCTGCTTTATAGGGGTTATCGCCTGATTCACTTGAACGAAAGACCTCGATGCAGGGCTCATCCACCCTCATAATCAAGGCGGAAGGCACATCCATAGTCTCTGCGAGGGTGTTCACAATCCCTTGCCAACCCGCGAGCATCTCGCCTGTTATCTCAAGTTCTTTCTTGTCAATCCGGGATCTCAGGTCAAAAACCCCTGAGGGATATCGAATTCCCTCACTTATGTATTCATCTTTTTTCATCTGTCCTTTTCTTTTTTTGTCTACATCAACATATAGCAAACCCCGATACTTGATCAAGGAGAAAACAGAACAAGACCGACAAACAAAAGGCAACCCTAATAGTATTTTGCCAATAAACTCCTTGACTTCCCTCTGTCCAATGTTAAATTGATCTTCAGGTGCCACTTGAGATGACATCGCACGACGTATTTTTTCCACATGCTGTTACAGGGGTGCGCTTAGATGCAGAAAAAACCGACTTATGAAGAATTGGAAAAAAGGGTCAGGAAGTTAGAGAAAGAAGGCGCAGAGAGGAGGTCTATTGAGGAGGCGCTGCGCAACACCAATGAGCTTCTGGAGAAGATCTTCTCGACGACCCACATGTTGATCGCTTACATGGACAAGGATTTCAACTTCATCAGGGTAAACCATGCTTATGCGGTGGCGGATAGTCGCGACCCCGAATTTTTTGCAGGCAAGAACCATTTTAAGCTTTACCCCAATGAAGATAACTGGTCGATCTTCAGTCGTGT
>MAXM01000337.1 GCA_001751015.1 Desulfobacterales bacterium C00003106 | reverse complement strand
GGATTCACTTTGAAATCTGGAATGATGAGGGTAGGGTTGATGATTATTGTTATGCTGGCAATAGTTTCATCAATATACAGGGTCGATAAAAGAATAGTTGATATGTGGTATTTTGCTACAAGAAAGAAAAGATTGAATAGATATAATAAAGCGGCCCGTGAGTTCGTTGGGACTCATGTAGTTGAACACGATCATTATTATACCGAGTTGGGTGATGTATGCGCAATCATGGAATTAAGAGCATTGTCATCTTATCGTTTAGATCCAGAAAAAGAACAAATTGTCCAGACAAAAACAAAAGAGTTCTTAAACTCTCTGCCATGTAAAATTGGTTTATATGGTTATAATTTTGACTATAGCATGGAAGATTATTTTAAAGTGATGATGAAAAATTCACGTAAATTGTCTAAAAAAAACCAGATGTATTTAATTGATCATTTGGATTTTTATAGAAAGTATTGTAAAGAAAATGAAATAAAGAAAGATACTATATATATGGTTTTATCTGTTCCCGTTGAATCTGCTAATCCAATTGAAACTTTAAATACCAATTGTAAGATCATTACATCTGCACTACTTGAAATGGGTGTTGCTCCTGATCAGTTAGTCGGGGATGAAATATCAAATTTGATTATTGCTATTAGTACAGGATTTGGGGTGCAGGGAATTGATTATTTATCAATATATACGGATGTGGTAGACGAATGAACGGAATACGTGAAAACGTGGACGAATTTAAACAGTTGTTTAAGCGGTCCATGTTATGGAATCGAATGCGTGAAAATAATTTATTATTTAAGCCGAAAAAACCTAAAAACAGTAATGTATTATATGGTAATAAAATTTTACAGGAACTGTTAATCCCGGATTCAATAAAGGAGCATACGAGTACTTTGGAGTATTCTGGTAAATTTCATCAAATATTATGTGCTTCCGGGTGGCCGGCACAAATCAAACAAAACTGGTTATATGGTATAAGTGACGCAAAGAATTTAAATCTTGAATTTGCACAGATTATTGAACCTGTTGATATTGATGTTGCCCGGTCCATTAACCAAAAGTTTCTTGATGATTGTCGAGTAGATGAGGCACTTATTCAAGATAAAGGTGGGCGAATATCCGAACCCCTTAAATACAAAATTGAATCAACAGTAAAACGATTAAAAGATTTGAATTCTGGTAATGAAGGATCTTTTAAAATGTCGTTGTATTTCAAAACATCTGCTGAAGATGAACTTACATTATCCCAAAGAGTCGGGATCTTAATCAGTAAAATTAAAAGTACAATGATAATTCCATCTCAATTGGTATTCAAACAAATGCCATCACACAAGGCACTTATGCCTATATGTAGCGATCCACTCGAACAGTTTAGGCACATGGACACATCAACGTTGGTATGTAGTCTATTGGTTCCACCCAGAGCTTACGTGGATTCGTATACAGGCGATGGAACTATCATAGCAATAAATAAGGATACCGGTATACCTTTTGAATATGATCGATTTGATATAGGAAAGGGGATACGAAATGCCAATGTTGCCGTTGTTGCCGCATCTGGTGGTGGTAAGACTGTCATGACTGCATTAGACATCACGAGGGAAGTATGGAAAGACAGGTCTGTTAGTATCATTGATCCAAAAAATGATTATGTTGATCTTATAGAAGAGCTTGGCGGAGAAGTCATAAAGATTTATGAGGGCGGGGACATGTGTTTAAATCCGTTTGATCTGGTTGTTGGTCCTAAAATGTCTCTCCAATCTAAATTACAAGATCTGCCATCATTTTTTAGAATGATGCTGGGTAGTACTTCGGTTACTGAAGCGGTGGAGCCAATTCTTGACGATTGTTTGATCAAAACATATAATAGTAAATCCATAAACAACGATTCTGATACGTGGGACAATACCCCACCTGTTCTTTCAGATCTGTATAAAATCATGGATGAATATATAGACAATACCAAATCAAACGACGAACAAAAAGCAGGTAGTGCATTTTTACGTAAATTAAAACCCTTTGTACACGGTTCATACAGTTCATTCTTTGATGGTCAAACTACTATAGATATGGCGAATCCGGTCACATGTTATTCAATATACAACACACCGGATAAAATAAAACCTGCAGTCATGCATTTAATCTTAGAACAACAATTCAACTTTATGGCAACTAATGATGTAGGGTTCAGGACCTTATACATCGATGAAGGATGGTCTGTTATTCGGTCAAATTCAGAGGCCATTATGAACATTGTTAAGACGTGCCGTGGTTTGGGTCTATCCCTGTATATAATTACTCAAGAACTGTCTGATATTCGTGAGTCTGATTCCGGTGATGCGATCTTGGGGAATACCGCCACTAAGATTATCCTAGGTTTTGAAAATGTCTTTAGGAAGCAAATCCAAGGAGCGTTTGGTTTATCAAATACTGAGGTTGAATTCTTAATATCGGCGAAGGTCGGAGAAGGGATTTTAATTTCAAATAACATAAAAACCAAAATTAAGATAATGCTCTCTGCACTTGAAACTGAATTAATTATCGAGAAAAAAACAATTGGAACTAAAATGTCTAAAGATTTGGATGTATCGAAAACAGTTCATTTGTTCGGAGATCTTGACAATTCGCAAAAAGATATACTAGTTGATCAAGGATTTACACATTTCAAAAATGGTCCGAAACTGGGACCTGGCAGCGGAGATTATTACATCAAAAATGAAACTAAAAATGAAAGTGATAAACATTTTGTACTTTCGTATTTGGTTTCGGAGTATGCGATAAGTCTCGGATTAACGGCCGAAATTAGTTCGCATGGTGAGTTATGTGACGTTGAATTGAAGGATGCCTCCACGAATATTTTAGGAATAGAAGTCGAATTGGGAACGAATAACGCAGAAACCCTCACAGATAAAACAAAAAGACTAAACGAAGCCCATTTGAATTATAATTGTGAAGGCAAGCGGTGTACGTGGGTCTATGCATGTCCGGCAAAACTTACAAGGAAGTACCAAGACTATAATATAGACTCATTTTCATTCGGTGAAATCAAGGACAGGATCGACAAATTTAATGAACTAAATATATAATACGTTTAAAATATTCATATTTAGCTTATCCGTCCTAAATCCACCCTTTAAAATAAAAAAGGGTGGATATTTTCTTTTTTAAAAACGCTGTTTTTCTGGGTTTACAGAGAAATATTTATTTTTCATTGCTGATATTGTTTTGCGGGTATATTCATATC
>MAXM01000336.1:1550-2304 GCA_001751015.1 Desulfobacterales bacterium C00003106 | reverse complement strand
ACAGCGCTGTAAGGAACTTCGCCTACTTCCGGATAACCCTGGTCGGTGTAATCCACCGAACGCTGCGGCCCTGAAACACCCCAGATGTCATCGGCGTAGTAAGGATCGTCGTAGGGATAGTCGGGTTCGCAGACTTCGTTATCCCCCTCGCCATGGCATGTGATCCGGCATAATCCGGTCTCGGGGTCGGCGGTCTCGATCTCCGGCGTCGTGGGGTCGTCGCAGGTGGTTATCGAGTAGCGCGGCTTCCCGCCCTTGGCGAATTTAGTCGTCCATGCTACAAGAATCTTGTTGCCTTTTACCTGGAAGACCGGCTTTTTGCAATGGCCGTAATATTCATCGCCATTTGCGAGTGTAAATGAAGATTTGTCGGCCATGCGTGAGATATTCCTGCGTTTCCATGTGTTTCCATCATCCCTGGAGATCGACGCAAAGACATCGTGTGCGCCGGTTTCAACCTCATCACAGTATATTGCAACAATCGGCTTTGCCTCTGTGGCGTCTTTGATAAAAACGCCGTCGGCATCATAATAAGGAATGCCGGTCACGGTAGCACCATTCTCATCTATGTAATACGCATCCTCGCCGTTGGCTCTCAAGGCAGGCAGCCATACGCCCATAATATTCAGTTTCGCCTTGGCGCTGGCCATGTCCGGCGTTCTCGATACATTCTTGCGGAACATATTGCTGTTAAGCGATTTGTCCAGATTCGCCTTGGCGTCCTCTGCTGAGACTGCGACCAGGCCTGGTGCGC
>MAXM01000336.1:0-1465 GCA_001751015.1 Desulfobacterales bacterium C00003106 | reverse complement strand
AGGCTTTGCAGGAGCCGCGCCATGTTGATCACCCGCGGGTCGTCGGTATCCGCCGCTTCAAAGATGTCGAGCGGAGAGATCTTGTGGTCGGCAAGGGGGTTCCCCAGGTGCACCGAGCCGATTGCCAGCTCGACACGCTCTCCGGGAAAATAGTCAAAGCCGCCGGATTCATCCGTCAAACCGTCGAACGTCCCCGTTTGAAAACTCAGACCACTCACAGGCGAATCGATAAAATGACCGCGCCTGGGGTGGGCCATTTCATAATCAAACCACCAGCCCCACTGAGACCCTTCGAACTCATTCGGGCCAAAGGCCCAGGCGCCCTCTTCAGCGGTTACTTCCCCAGTTTCATCAAGCTTAACCAGGTCGACATGGACCGCAATGTTCTGGACTCGCTCAGCCTCCCAGGGCTCGCCCCAGTTAAAGCCAAGATCATCGTTGAGATGCACCACGGTTGTGTGCTTTTGAACAGGGCTGGAGTACTCCTTTTTGTACGGGAACTTCCCCGGTATTGGATTACCGTTCTTCGTTGGAACAGGGTCCGTTCCAACGAAAATATGAACCTCGCTAATCAACCATTCTCCTGAGGGTTCGATCTGGATCTGCAGGTTTTCCCGTCCGTTCCAGACGCTTACCATGCCGGCATCAATGGTTTGACCGGCAATGAGGGGAGTATTAAGCAAGCCGGGCCCCCCGTATGGCACCTCTGTCTCAGCCGCATATGCCGAATCAGGGCAAAAGTTTCCAATTGCAAATGCCAGACTGCCTGCCAAAACTAGAAACATCAAAACTCCATACAACTTTCTTGTTCTCATCAACTGCCTCCTTCTCCTGTAATCGTTTGCGGGGGTCGCCAGCTCTGCTGTATCGTTCACATCATTAGCGAGCAAAGCCAAGCAACTACTTGAAATAGATTTATCTTCAATAATATTCTCTATAATATTCCCTCCTTTCGTTCATGCTGATTCCCCGGGCAAACAAAAAGGGCAATCCAGGTGATAAAGGCACCTGAATTGCCCTTTATTGTTTCTTGCGTCATCCTTTGGGTCGCGCAACCCGCAGATGAACCCTATTGAATTCACTTTAGTGAATTCGATAGCTGAATTCTCAAACCATTAGATAACTCAAGATTCATGCCAACCGACAGATCACCTTTTTTCTTGTTTAAATTCCGGGACTTAACCACATTACGTCAAAACCTTCTACCAAAATATCAGAGCTCACGGTGCCATATTGAGAAAAAAGAAGTGCCACGGTATGTAATTTTTTTCCACAGAACCCGATGATAGCATTTTTCATGCGCAATTTTACCTCAAAAGGCCTTGCACTTCATTCGAATGAGAAAAAAAATACCCATATTGGAAAAAAAATACCCATATTATGAGAAAAAATTACACCCTACCCCTACCCCTCCCCATCAAGGGAAATGGCATCTATTCTATCTGAGTAACCGTTCAGGGGTTCA
>MAXM01000335.1:2387-7860 GCA_001751015.1 Desulfobacterales bacterium C00003106 | reverse complement strand
AGCCTTGATGTTGTTGTGCTTAATGACCGCGAGGAGATCAAGGCCTCCGCATACCGGAGGACACGGGGGGAGCCCCTTGCGGTGCTTTTGGCAATTTTTGCCGGTTTGAGTAAGGATTTCCATGGGTTTAATGGCGTGGTCACGACGGGCAGCGGCAGGGAAACGGTTGCGGAGATTCTCGGCGTGTCCCCGGTCAATGAAATACTCACACAGGCGCGGGCCACCTCTGATCTGTGTCCAAAGGCGCGGACAATCATTGAGATCGGGGGACAGGATTCAAAGCTGATTTTTCTGGAACAAGATGAGCAGACAGGTCAGATTTTGATCACGGACCATGCCTTGAATGATGTGTGCGCGGCAGGCACCGGCTCTTTTCTGGACCAGCAGGCATCGAGACTCGGGATCGATATCGAGGAGACATTCGGCAGGCTTGCGCTGGAATCCAAGAAACCGGCGTCTATTGCGGGCCGTTGCAGTGTGTTTGCAAAGAGCGACATGATTCACCTCCAGCAGGAGGGTATTCCGAAAAAAGACGTGGTGGCAGGTCTTTGCTACGCACTGGCGCGAAATTTCATCAGTAATCTCGGCAAGGGCAAACCGTTTGTGCGCCCCATTGTGTTTCAGGGAGGTGTGGCCGCTAACCCGGGTGTTGTAAGGGCATTTGAGGACCTGCTGGATCTTGCGCCCGGAGAGTTGATTATACCCGAACATTTCCTGATCATGGGGGCGATTGGCGCTGCGCTGGAGGCCAAAGACAGGGGCCGGGAAGATCCGATTCAAACTGCGCAGATGATCGGCAGGATCGAGGCCTCTCTTAAAGCAAGGACCACAGACCCGAAGTTGTCCTGCCTGGACAGGCTTTACCCGCCTGTTAATCCGCCTGAGACAATAGACCGGTTTTATGAAACAGGACTGACCGGAAAAAAAGAGGCGTTCCTTGGCATAGATGTAGGCGCGGTCAGCACAAACGTGGTTCTGGTGGATGCGTCGGGAGACATCCTTGCAAAGAATTACACGTTTACCGAGGGAGAGCCGATCAGCACGATCCGCCGTGTCCTCGAAGAGACGGGAGACAAGACAGGAGACCACGTCACCATACAGGGCGTGGGCGTTACCGGAAGCGGCCGTTACTTCATAGGCGATTTTGTGGGCGGCGACGTGATCATAAATGAGATTACCGCACAGGCCAGGGCCGCGCTTGAGCAGGATTCCGCTATTGACACAATCATCGAGATCGGCGGGCAGGACTCGAAATACATAGGATGTCAGGACGGCCGTGTGATCGATTTTGAGATGAACAAGGTCTGCGCCGCGGGCACCGGGTCTTTCCTGCAGGAACAGGCCGCGCGTCTAAAGGTGTCGATCAAGGACGATTTCAGCGCTCTTGCCTTTGAATCCACGGCCCCGGCGGACCTTGGGGCCCGGTGCACGGTTTTCATGGAGTCCGACCTGATCCATCATCAGCAGGTGGGATACACCCGGATGGATCTTGCCGCGGGTCTTTCTTATGCGATTGCGCACAATTATCTTGAAAAGGTCGTGGGAAGCAAGAAGATCGGCAAACATGTCGTGCTCCTCGGCGGAGTCGCCGGGAATCAGAGCGTGAGGGCCGCCTTTGAGAACATACTCGGCCTTGATATAGCCGTGCCCAAACATCACAATGTCAACGGAGCGATCGGAGCGGCCCTGACCGCAAGGGAAAAGAGGGGCGTATCTTACGACAAGACGCGGTTTGCCGGGTTTCATCTCAAAGATCGAACATACGAACTTTCCTCGTTTGAATGCAAAAAATGTCCTAATCTGTGCGAGATTCAGCAGATCGTTGTGAACGGGAGCCTTCGTTCGTATAACGGCGGGATATGCGGCAGATATGAAAGAGGCTCGGATCGTATTCAATACGAACATCTCCCCGGTCTTTTCAGGGAGCGTGAAGAATTTCTGTTGAATGGATATGAGGATGGAGATCTCTCAAAAAGAGATGCCAACGGCCAAAAGGTAATCGGCATCCCCCGCGCCTTGAGCTTTTATGATTATTTCCCCTTCTGGCACGCCTTTTTCAAGGAGCTGGGACATCGCTTTGTTGTCTCCGCCGAGACCAATAAGAGGCAGATCGCAAAAGGGCTTCCGCTTGTCCCTTCAGAGACATGCCACCCGGTAAAGGCGCTCTACGGTCACCTTGTGGAACTTGTGGAACGCGGTGTGGATGCAATCCTGCTGCCCGCGGAAATCGATTGCGAGAGTGATCTGCCGGATACCCTGCGCAGCTTTAACTGTCCTTATGTGCAATCAATCCCGTATGCGGCTCGCGCGGCCTTAAAGGATAAGGCGGAAATATTGGCGCCCGTTCTCTACCGGAGCAGGCCGAAAAAAGAACAGGCAAAAGAACTCCAAAAGCTCGGAACGGCCCTGGGTCATGTGCCGCAAGAGATATCTGCGGCAATAGAGGCTGCCTTTTCGGCCCAGGAGAGTTTTGCGGAAAGGTGCCGTGCCCGGGGCAAAGATGTCCTTTCCGGGCTCGGCCGCAAGGAAAAGGCGATAGTTCTTCTTGGAAAAACGCACAATATCTTTGCTGCCGGGCTGAATCTCCATATCCCCGAAAAGCTTCGCAGAAAAGGATTTGTGACCATACCGTATGACTTCCTTCCGATTTCTTCCGCGAGACTGCCCGAGCATTATGCCAATGTCGTCTGGAAGAACACCCAGGATCTCTTGAGGGTTCTTTCCCTGATCCGTTCCGACCGCCGCCTGATACCGGTGATAGTCACGAATTTTGGGTGTGGTCCTGACTCGTTTCTCCTGAAATATCTTGAGACCGAGATGAAGGCAATCCCCTATCTAGTGCTGGAGGTAGACGACCATACGGCAGATGCGGGAATCGTAACCCGGATTGAAGCCTTTCTCGATACGATAGAGACAGATCGGCCCCCGTCGCTGTTCAGGCTGCCTGATCTTAATCTCGTCATCCGCGGAAGAAAAAAGATAGTCGATTCCTTTGCTCCGGATTCCAGGCTCATGCGGATGATCGAGAATCGGACCCTCTATACCCCCTATGTTTCTCAGGCCTTTTCTCTTCCGATGGAGGCTGCGCTGAAAGGCGCGGGGATCGATGCCCGTGTCCTTCCGAAACCGGACGAACGCTCCGAGATATTGGGAAGACAGGTTACATCCGGGAGAGAATGTCATCCCTATATCGTGACCTGCGGTGAGTTTGTGAAAATGACTGAACTCCCGGGGTTCGAACCCCGCCGGACCGCTGTCTTTACTGCAAATTACGACGGAGCGTGCCGGTTTTCTCAGTATGCCCTCGGATATGCCGATCTGTTCCATCGAATGGGCCTTGATGAGGTCCCTGTTATCGGTCCGGTCACCTCCACCCGGTTTGATGAGTTTTCCACGCTTCTTGGTTTGAAGTTCACCATGTCCTTGTGGAAAGGGTGGCTTGCAGCAGAGGCGCTTGAACGACTCCGTTTTCATGTCCGTCCTTATGAAAGACGCAAGGGGGAGACCGACGAGGTTTATGCAAAGGGGGTCCGGTCGATCGCGAAGGTATTGGAAAGACCGACCAGATCCCTGATATTCGACCATGGTTTGCTTTCTGCGCTGAGAGATGGAGTGGAAAGGCTCTATTCGGTCCCGGTCGACCGGAGCAGGAGACGCCCCGTAGTCGGACTTGTGGGCGAGTTTTATTCGGTGTTGAATTCCTGGGCAAATCACGATCTGATCAGGACCCTTGAGACCCTGGGAGCTGAAGTAAAGATTCACGGCCTTACGGTCTCTAACTGCTTTACCTTTTTTTCAGAACAATATTATGCAAGATACCGTGCAGGAAAAAAAGAATACGGGACTGCGTTGTACTATCTTCTGCGAAACCGATGGCTCATCTCGTGGATTAACAGGATCGAGGCGCACTTGAACGGTGACCTGAAGCCGTTTGGCATTCTCCGGGCAAAGACCATACTGAAAGAAGCCCGGCCCTTGCTGCATTATGACATTGATCCGATCCTGGCAACCCTTACGGCACGGGTTCGGAACTTTGCGAAACACGGAGTCTGTGGCATAAATAACATCTTTGTGTTAAACTGCATGATCGGAAATACGCTGATTCCGATCTTTAAACAAGCGCTCGCTCCCTACAAGAACCTTCCTATCCTGAACTCGGTCTACGACGGACAGAAAGGGACTAATATGAAGACCCGGATCGAGGCCTTTGTGCATCAGGCCGGATTGTATCAGGAAAGGAATAGAACTGATGGCGAAAGTCATTCCGTTTCGCGGAATTTTTTATAATTCAAAGAGGGTTGGGAACCTGAAAGCTGTTGTAACCCCTCCGTATGATGTTATTGGCGCAAAAGAACAGGATGCCTTCTATGAGAGCCATTCACATAACATTATCCGTTTAATCCTGGGCAAAGAGTATGCCGCGGATTCTGAAACCGACAACCGTTATACGCGGGCCGCAACAGCCTTTGAAAAGTGGCGGCGAGAGGATATCCTGGTGCGCGATGAAATACCGGCCTTGTATTTCACGGAGACGGATTATCGTGTGCATGACAGACAGGTGACCCGCTGCGGATTGATTGCGCTCGTCGCGCTTGAAGAGCTTGCAAGCGGTGTGATCCTTCCCCATGAACGGACCTTTTCCGCCACGAGGTCAGAACGGCTCAGGCTTGTAGAGACCTGCAAGGCGAATTTCAGCCAGATATTCGCACTTTACCCGGATCAGGCAAACAGAGTCTGCGGCCATCTGAAACAAGAGACCGCGGGAAAAATGCCTGACATTGATTTTAAAGACCCGGACGGCATGTGCCACCGCCTGTGGCGGGTCACCGACCCGGGCATAGCCGATGCCGTGGCAGCCGAGATGTCCGAAAAACCCCTCTACATAGCCGACGGTCACCACCGGTACGAAACAGCCCTTTCTTACAGGAACTCGCGGCTTTCCGAAAACCCTGCCCTGCCTGAGGACGCTCCCTGCCGATATGTGATGATGTATCTGAGCAGCATGCACGATCCGGGACTGACGGTACTCCCGGCACACCGCGTGGTCAATAGCCTGCCAAAAGCCAAGACTGACTCCTTTCTTGACAAAGCAGCTCCTTTTTTTGACGTAGAGATCTTTAACGGGACGGATGCCAGGATCAGAGAAAGGGCTTTTTTGGACAGCCTTGCGAAATCGAATTCAAAAAAAGGGACCGCTGTGGGGGTTGTCATGAGAAACAAAGAGGCCTTTTACGTATTGCGACTGAGGGAAGGGGTGATGGAGCGTCTTTTCGCAGACCTGTTGCCCGGTCCTCTGATGAGACTCGATGTGACTGTTGTGACGCAGGTTTTCCTGAAAAATATCCTTGACTTTGATGAAACAGACCTGGATAATGAAGAGAATCTCTCATATACGAGCAAGATACCCGAAGCCATCGATGCCGTCCGCAAGTTCGGACGGGCCGCCGCCTTTATTATGAACCCCACAAGGATA
>MAXM01000335.1:1227-2228 GCA_001751015.1 Desulfobacterales bacterium C00003106 | reverse complement strand
TACAGGCAATGAATGCCGCTTTTACGGCCCGCACCGAGTTGGGCATAGAAAAAGGCGATGAAAAAATGCTTGTCCTGACGAATGCTTCATACGGCACGGTGAACGGCAATACCACCGAGGCATTTCTTGATATTGTGTCCAATGTCACTGCATGTTCCATGGGCACGCGAAGTCTTTTGATGGTTCATACACCGTACACCCAGCCCTTATGGTGTGCGTTTTACAGGAAGGATACGGGAAAGGTTGTTTTCATCAAATGGAAGGAGAACAAGTTCCAGCAGCAGGTCATCAATGTTTCTCCTGACAAGATACTAACCAGTAAGGCATGGAAGGCCTCCTCCTCCGGCCTCATTGGCACATGGAACCTTTTTTCCGTGGTAACTATCAGCAATTCGTGGTCTTCCGGCGCATCGTGGCACCTTCTGAAAAACGCTGAATTCCATAATCATATCTGCCCCGGTCTGAACGCGGGCTATGTCATGGCAGAACACTTGAAAAAAAACTATCCTCTTCGCACGGCGGAACAGTACGTTTTTGTGGGAGCGCCCCCCAGTTGCGCCAACGACGCCCTGCAGGTCATGTATGATGCCACTGTCGGCAAAAACGGCATTTTTGCCAAATCAGTCGGCAAGGAAAAGCTGAAAAAATACGCCGGCGACCTGTGGTTTGACAACATGCCCCTCTCTCCCATCCTGGCCATTGCTATGCGTGTGAGCAAAAACTCGAATTCGTGTGAAGGAGTTGTTATCGGTTTTGACTGGAAAAGCCTGTTTAGGGATACCGGCGTGAACCATCGTGATTTTGCGCCTCAAGGAGGGAAATCGAACCCCGCCTATTTTGTTTCCAGGGCCACTGCGTCTATCAAGCTGGCTTCCATGAACCTGGATGACAAGCTCAAGTACGTCAGGGACATTAAGAAATTTTTCGGCCAGGCAGCCATCGCCCAAAAGATCACCAGTGAAGGGACGGAACCTTACGCAGTTATCTGGAGCATGCAATGA
>MAXM01000335.1:0-1167 GCA_001751015.1 Desulfobacterales bacterium C00003106 | reverse complement strand
TAATTATCTGAAGGTCTATAGACAGGTCATAATCTGATACCTGAAGGTATCGTCTTTAAAAAAAATTAGATGTGAGAATAGCATCCAACTGACTGTACTTTCAGGTGTGTTAAGGAACTATTCAGAGAAAGGAGATGGCATTGCTTCTTATCGGCGCCCATTTTTCCATTGCCGGAGGGCTGCACAAAGCGCTTTTGACTGCGCAACGATACAGGTGCACAGCGGTTCAGATCTTCACGAAGAACGCCACGACCTGGAAGGAAAGGATCATAACACAGGAAGAAAGCGATCTTTTCCGCAAGGTACGCGGCCAAACCGGTGTGAAGGCTGTCGCGTCTCATGCCTCGTATCTGATCAACCTGGCCTCACCTGAGGAACGAAAACACGATATGTCAAAACAAGCCTTTGCCTGTGAATTGAAGAGGTCTGCAATGCTTGATATCCCGTATGTTGTCCTCCATCCGGGCTCCCATATGGGAACCGGTGAAGAAACCGGGTTGGCCAGGATAGCAGAGGCGATAAATCAGGTATTCGACCATGTTTCTCCATCAGGCACAAGGCTCCTTTTGGAGACCACGGCCGGTCAGGGATCGAATATGGGATACACCTTTGAACAACTGGACTTCCTGATAAAAACTGTAAGGGATAAGGATCGGGTCGGCGTCTGTCTTGACACATGTCATGTCTTTGCGGCAGGCTACGACATCAGGATGCCCAAGACATACAAAAAGACCATGGAGGCGTTTGATAAAGTAATCGGCCTGTCAAATCTCTACCTGATACACGTAAATGATTCCAGGAACGAACTCGGAAGCCGTAAGGACCGGCATGAACATATAGGAAAGGGGTTCATCGGTCCGGACGCGTTTGCCGAGATCATGAACGACACGAGGCTCGAAGATATACCAAAGATACTTGAAACACCAAAAGGGGACGGAAAAACGGATTATGATGCAATAAACCTGAAGGCGCTGCGTGATTTTATATCCCCAGGTAGTCATAAGCGCTAAGTTGTTTTATGGTTTTTCGTCCATATTTTCATGCTGTTGTGCTGTCCGTTGTATCTGATTTGAATTCCGCAAAGCTGGATTTGCCTTATTAGCATTACTTTTCTGCATCACACGCTCATAAACCCAACCGTCGTTCATATAGACCTTCACATAAATA
>MAXM01000334.1:2899-4018 GCA_001751015.1 Desulfobacterales bacterium C00003106 | reverse complement strand
ATTGCAGAGGAATTGAAGAAGGCCAAAGACGCCGGGCAGATCACGAAAGAAAAGGTGGCGGATATCGTGAAGACGGCGGTATCTGATGCCGCAGCCGGAACCAGGGGCCGTCTTGAATCGGTTCGTACGGTTGTCAAAAACGCTGTGGTTACTGGTGTGGAAGCGCTGAAAGATGCCGGAATCGATGCAAAAGAGAATATCGAAGGGGTGGTGGAAGGTGCGATAAGCGGGGTTCGTCACCGTGCGGATAGGGCGGTTGAAGCCGCCCGGGAGGAGTTTCGAAAGATCGAAACACGACTCGAAGATGAAAAGGCCGGGTTGGCGCAAAGCATCAGGGAAGGCCTTGAGGGCGCAAAAGAGGCGGGAACCGGGTTGCCGGAAGAAGTCAGGAATCGTCTGGAGTCCGCCGCAGCGGATGTCAAACTGAAAAGCGCTGAACTGTTGGGACTGACCAGAGAGACCGTTAAAGAGGCCGTGAAAAAGAGCATCGAGTCGGGCAAGGATGTGAAAGAGACAGTGGTTCGGATTACGAAAGATGTGGCTGAAAGAGCTGTGAAAGAGGGACGGTTGAATGAAGATGCCGGGAAATTTGGGAAAAGACCTGTGGATTTTGCCAGGGGGGCGATCTCCGGTATGTGGGAAGGGGCCAAAGAGGTGATAGAGAAAACAAAGAAAGATCGATAAGGAGAAGGATCATGCTTGATCTCATCAGAAAAACCGTGCTGACAGGGGTAGGTCTGGCTGCCATGACCAAAGACAAAATCGAAGAACTGGCCAAAGAATTTGCGGAAAAAGGAGAGCTTACTGAAAAAGAGGGGAAGGATCTGGTCGATGATCTGTTAAAAAAATCGGAGAAGGCCAGAAAGGATCTGAATGCATACGTAGAAAAAGCCGTAAGAAAAATAATGAAGGAGATGAATATCGCCACGAGAGAAGATGTGCTGAATATGAAAAAACAGATAAAAAAGCTGGAAAAGGCTTTGAACGAAAAAGATTCGCAGGGCTGACGTCCCCAAGAGAAAATGGGGCAAGAAAAGAACGGAGATAAATAGATGGCTGGAAAAGTGTGTCCTGTATGGGTTGGTTATCTTCTTGCCAGTCCGCTGCGGAAACTATCTG
>MAXM01000334.1:0-2832 GCA_001751015.1 Desulfobacterales bacterium C00003106 | reverse complement strand
GAAGTCATTTGTGTGGATGTTCAGGAAAAGATGATCAGGTCCCTTGAAAAACGCGCGCAAAAAGCAGGACTTTCCCGTCGAATTGAAACACGGATATGTTATGAGAATTCCTGGGGACTGGATGACCTCAAAGAGGAGATCGATTTCGTCCTTGCATCTGCTGTGATACACGAAATACCCGATGCTTCCGGGTTTTTTCTCAAGATGTATGAAATCATGAAACCGACGGGAAGGCTTCTGGTAATAGAACCAAAGGGACATGTATCGGAAGGCGATTTTGATGTAACTGTTTCTCTTGCCAAAGAGAACGGTTTCAAGGTAATCGAACGGCCCAGGATTGCTCGCAGTCGTGTTGTTGTGTTGGGAAAAGACAAAGACGCGTACGGGAAGCTTCAGCCTTGAGCGTTGGACTCGTGTGAAGCGGGTTTCAGGATCATGGCCCCCAGGGGCGGGAGGCAAAGACAAAGGGAATATTGGCAGGAGTGCCACGGGATTTTTTCCGCATCAGCGCCGCCTTTGGGAAGGACCTGGCCGCTTCCTCCGAAGATGGAGGCATCCGAGTTCATGATCTCCTCATAAAATCCCGGAAACGGGACCCCGATGCGGTAGTTGTCGCGTGGCACGGGTGTGAAATTGAGCAGAACAATAATGTAATTCCGGGGGTTCTGGATCTTTTTCCCCTTTCTCATAAAGGCGAGCACGCTGTTTTCCGAATCGTTCATATCAATCCATTCAAAACCGGTCTGTTCAAAGTCAATTTCATACAGGGGCGGCTCTGAGGAATATATATGGTTCAAGTCCCTGACGTATCGCTTTAGCCGGCTGTGCGATTCATAGTTCAGGAGATGCCAGTCAAGGCTGTCGGCATAATTCCATTCATTCCACTGGCCGAATTCTCCTCCCATGAAAAGGAGTTTCTTGCCCGGGTGACTGTACATAAAGGCATAAAGGAGCCTCAGGTTTGCGAATTTCTGCCAGTGATCTCCCGGCATCCTGTCCAAAAGGGACTGTTTTCCGTGTACGCATTCATCATGAGAAAGGGGGAGGATGAAATTTTCGTTAAAGGCATACAAGAGGCCGAACGTAAGGTTGTGGTGATGATATTTTCGATGGACCGGGTCTTTTGTCATATAAGCCAGCACATCATGCATCCAGCCCATATTCCACTTAAAACCGAACCCGAGACCTCCGAGGTGCGTTGGCTTTGACACGGCCGGCCATGCGGTCGATTCTTCGGCGATCATCATCACGTGCGGGAATTTTTCATATACAACACTGTTGAGGTGTCTGAGGAAATCAATGGCTTCGAGGTTTTCGTTGCCCCCGAACCTGTTCGGGATCCATTCCCCATCTTCCCTGGAGTAATCGAGATACAACATTGAGGCGACAGCGTCCACGCGGAATCCGTCAATGTGATATTTTTCCAGCCAGAAGAGGAGATTGGCGATCAGAAAATTCGTGACCTGCTTTTTCCCGTAGTTAAATACGAGGGTTCCCCATTCCTTGTGTTCCCCCTGTCTCGGATCAGCATGTTCATAGAGACATGTTCCGTCAAACCACGCAAGGGCGTGCGCGTCTTTTGGAAAGTGAGACGGGACCCAGTCAAGGATGACACCGATATCGTTTTGGTGACATGCGTCGACAAATCCCATAAGCTCTTCCGGCCTGCCGTGCCGGGCAGTGGGCGAATAAAAGCCGGAGACCTGATATCCCCAGGAGGGGTCGTAAGGATGGGCCATAATGGGAAGCAATTCAATGTGGGTATATCCCATATCCTTGACATAACAGACCAGTTTGTCGGCAAGTTCGGTGTAGGTAAGAAACCTGTTTTCTTCAGTCGCTATCCGCATCCATGATCCGAGATGCACTTCATAAACGGCAACAGGCTCTTCCCATACATCTGTTTTTGTCTTTTTTTTGATCCACTTGCTGTCGTTCCATTGATGTTTGTTTTCTATAGTATAGACAATACTTGAGGTGTCGGGTCGAACCTGGGAATAGAAGGCATAGGGGTCGGACTTCAGGAATACTTTACCGTTTTGCGCCTTTAGCTCATACTTGTAAAGCGAGCCCTCGCTGATGCCGGGAATAAAGAGCGCCCAAACACCGGAATTTGCGAGCAGCTTCATCTGGTGGCGTCTCCCGTCCCACTCATTGAAATCACCCACAACGCTGATACGCAGTGCATTGGGCGCCCATACAGCAAAATGAACGCCTGCCACCCGGTCTATACTGATTGAGTGTGCCCCAAGCCTGTCAAAGACGCGGTAATGGGTTCCCTGGCCAAAGAGATAGAGGTCATAATCGGTTATATACGAAGGGGAAAACGAATAAGGGTCGTAACAGACCGTTTCATTACCATTTTTCACAACAGAGACGCGGTACTTGAAGCGGGTCGTCTCGCCATGGAAGACCGCCTCAAAGAGACCGGTTGAATCGATCTGCTGCATCGGATGCCTGCGTTTTGATCCGCGCCTGATGATTGAGGCATTCATTGCATCCGGAAGGAGAGCGCGTATAACCAACGATTTTCGATCATCGCCGTCAATGAGATGCGGTCCCAAAATTGAGAAAGGGTCAGAATGGCTTGACCCCGTCAGTTTCTCAATCTCTTCATTTGAGGGAGTATGTGTCATGGCTTTTCCCGTAGACCCTAAGGGCTGTAAAAGAAATTGACAGTGCAGGCAAATTTAGGATAGATTATATTCTAATTCTTGCCGGGGTGTCAAGACCGGGGGAATGGCCAAGTTCTCAAGTTGTCGGTTCACGGTTTTCCCAATGAACTATGCAACGACTGAAGCATTTTGGCTATTGATCTCAATTCTTGAATTA
>MAXM01000333.1 GCA_001751015.1 Desulfobacterales bacterium C00003106 | reverse complement strand
ACATCCGAATCACCACGATGACGATTTCGAGTGGACTAATGACTTTCAGTCATATTTTTCAGTCGGCTTTAGCCGAAACCGCGACTTTCAGTCGCAATTGCAATCTATGGACTTTCAGTCCATAGTGGTTGAATTGACAACCTTGCCGCTGAATAGCGAATAGGTGAAAAAGGCGTAGTAATCGGAAAGGTTTACGATAAAATCAGGTGATTCAGGTTGACAGATACGTTGGTATTCTTCCCGGTCCTCCTCTGACAACTCTGGCTGTGGCTTCCCCCAGCGCATGTCAATGAGTGATATCAAGGCGCTGCGCATATCGTTGTTTAGCGGGGCATGAACTTCTCCTGCAAATGTGTGGGCATTGAGTTCTTGCAGGCCCGCTTCATTGAACCAACCCAGGGCGCGCAGGAAGTGCAACTCCGGCATCTTCCCCTTGACAAAGGGGGCGATTCCGGCTGAGGTCGCATTCAGCCGGGCCTCCAACTGAGGATACCCTGGCAGTAGCTGTTGCGAAGACCACCCAAGAATGGCTATCTTGCCGCCCGGCCTCACTACCCGTGCAAGCTCCTTCACCAATGGCAGGGGTTCTAAAGGGGCATATCCGACACAGTCCGCACTCCATACCCAATCAAAGGTATCGTCCTCAAACGGGAGCTTGCTCACGTCCCCTTTCTGAAAGGAGACCTGTGCCGACAGGCTGGACTTCCTCGCTCTTTTTTTGGCGTGAATCAACAATTCAAAGGATAAGTCAAGGCCGGTGACATGTCCGGCGGGGCCAACCGCATTTGCCAACAACAGGGTATGACTGCCAATCCCGCATCCCGCATCCAATCCACTGCTTCCCTGGGGGAGTTCAAGGGCCTGGATCGCTGAACCAATGACCGGCCCTCTCAAAAAATCGGACATGTGAAGCTTGTCGGCATCCTTCATAATCAGCCCAAAGCCCTTTGCCTATACGCAAGCCATGACGTCAAGAGGCAGAGTCGTTTCCCGGCTTGTGTTGCGTGTATTTTCTGGGCGCTTGTTGAGAGAGCGCGGGCTTCTTCAAATTTCCGCAGGCAAATGGCTTTTCTTGCCTTGTTACGGTAATGCCGGGCCGTCACCAAAAGGGTCATCAATCGGGTCAGGTCAGCGCCGCACCGGGAACACCTTGTTGTCCCCCGGAATCCGGCCCTGCACACAGGGCAACGCAATGCAGAGTCCATGGAGATTCTCATTCTACGAAAAAGAGTAATTCTTTAAGTGTTTCGCTTGCCTTGGCAATTGCCTCGGTATCGCGCGATGCGATGGCGGATTCGATCTCTTCGTGAAGATCAATGGCCTCTTCCTTGTCCTCGTCATGTATGCTGTCAAGCAGTGCGCGAGACCGTTCCAGGAGCGCCATGGCATCCCGTTTGATGCGGGCCCAGGCAAGATCATCCACGGCTGTCTCATCGGTCTGTTTATCGGTATCTTCGTAAGGTCCGGCTTGCGCCTCTCTTTCCTGAGCACCCACCTCTATCCGGGAAAGATCGGGCTCATCATCTCTGTCGTCTCCTGTTTCATGTTCATCAAGACCATCAAAAAGGCTGTCCACTTCGGATATGCGGGAAGCGTACATCTCCTGCAGGTCTTTTTGGAGTGCGGCAATCTCTTCTTTGCTTCTTGGTTGAAGCGCGTTGTCAATGGTAACCTGTTTTGACTTTCCGGTATCTTTTTCTATGGCGGTTACCTTGAGAATCCCGTCAAGATCAAGATTCATCCGGCAAAGCACGGTGTTGGGTTTTTCCGTCGGCCTGAGCCCCTTGATTAAGAAACGCCCGACCTGAATGTTTTTCAGGGCGTCCGGGTCGTCGCCCTGATAGATATCTATATCCACCTCTGTCTGCCGGGGGAAAGATGTATAATACTTCTCGGTGCGGGTCACCGGCAGCGGGGTGTTGCTGTAGATGATTGGGTGATAACAATAGGGATATTCAACGCCATCGCGTTCTCCGAGATAACGGGGGCCAAAGGAAAACGGTGAGACATCTACCAGGACCCTGTCCACACCGCGTCCTGCAAGCCGCGACGCAAGGACCCCGGCTCCGAGCGCTACGCACAGGTCAGGATGGACATCCTGGCGCGCCTTCATGCCTGCCCTGTCTTCAAGAATCCGGGAAACCAAGGGGATACGGGTCGACCCGCCCACGAGCAGGATAGCATCAAGTTCTCCCGGCTTTTTTCCTGCATCATCCATTGCCTTAGACACACTGTCAAGGGTGGACTCAACAAGAGGCCTTATCATCTCTTCATGTTCTTCACGCGAGATCTCGCAATCAAGATGCAGGGGCTTACCATCTATGGTGACCAGCGTCTCTTCACGTATTTTTACAAATGGGTCAAAGCTCAATCTTTTTTTTGCTTCTTCAGCAGCCCGCCACACGCGTGACCGGGCGGATTCATGGCCTTCATTCAGATCTACGTCATGCTTATCACGAAACTCCCGCAACAGCCGGTCTGCCATGAGTTCATCAAAATCATCCCCGCCGAGGTGATTATTTCCATGGCTTGCGAGCACCTCTGTGATCTCTTTTTCCATAGTCACTATGGATACGTCAAATGTGCCTCCGCCAAGATCGTATATCATGACTGTGCGTCTTTCGTCAGAACCATAGCCGTAAGCAAGGCTCGCCGCAGTCGGTTCATTGAGTATGCGGATTACATCAAGACCTGCAAGCTGTCCGGCTTCACGCGTGGCATTGCGCTGGGCATCAGAAAAATAGGCAGGGACTGTAATCACGGCCTTTTTTACGGGCATGCCGAGTCTCCTGTGTGCCCATTCAGCCAGTTCGCGAAGGATCAGGGCGGATATCTCCTGTGGTCTGAATCTCTTGTCGTCGATAGTCACGATTTCGTCGCTGCCCATCTTCCGTTTTATGCTCCGCACGGTACGTTCGGGATATAGAAGCTGCTGATTGCGGGCCGACGCCCCGATAAGGATTTCTCCCGTTGGTGAAAGGCCTACACAGGAAGGGAGCATCTTTGTCTCCCCAGGCCCGATTACCTGCACCTTGTCGTCGATAAATACAGCAACCTCGGAATAGGTCGTTCCAAGGTCAATGCCTATAATAAC
>MAXM01000332.1 GCA_001751015.1 Desulfobacterales bacterium C00003106 | reverse complement strand
TGTCTTTTTCAACCGTGAACCGTATAACCGGCAACCGTTTCTTGCTCCCTCGTGTAAACTCATGCTACACCATAGGCCTGCAGTTTTCTGCGGAGAGTGTTCAAACCAATTGCGAGAGATATTGCTGTTTGAGTCTTTACTTTGCCCATCTGCTCATAGGCCTTGAGGATATGGTCCTTTTCTACCTTCTCAAGAGGTGCAATACGACCCCCGCCCTCTTTCTGAGAATAACCCGTCATAATGCGTTGTTTTCGTTTTCGCAAATAGGGTGGAAGGGAATCGACGGAGATATACCCGCCATGGGCCAGGTTTACGGCCCACTGGAGAATCGACCTGAGTTCCCTGATGTTTCCGGGATAGTCATGATTCATAAGTACTATACCAGCATCTTCACTGATATCGCTGTTCCCGGAAGGATCAGAAAATTCTTTTAAGAACTTGTCTGCCAACAAAGGGATGTCCTCTTTTCGTTCCCTGAGAGGCGGAAGGTGCAAACGTGCGGGATTGAGGCGGTAGTAAAGGTCCTTACGAAACATCCCCCTGTCCTTCAATCGGTCTATGTCTGCATTAGTAGCTGAGACAAAGCGAATATCCATTTTTTGAGGCTTGTTCGTTCCCAACTTGAGGAATTCTCCTTCCTGCAGCACCCTAAGCAGTTTCCCCTGGAGGTCGGCGGGTAGATCTCCTATTTCATCCAGAAACAGTGTGCCATTATTGGTTTGTTCCAGGTAGCCCATCCGAGCCTTTTCGGCCCCTGTAAAGGCGCCTCTCGTGTGGCCGTAAAACTCTGCATCAAACAGGCTGCCTGTGATGGATGCCATATTGATAGGTGTAAAGGTAGATTTTGCCCTGGGGCTGGCGCAATGTATAGCCTTGGCCAGAAGTTCTTTGCCGGTTCCGCTTTCCCCCGTGATCAAGACCGGTATGTTGCTCGCTGCATGAAGCTCTGCTTCTTTCAATATCCTGAGCATCTTCGGCGACCTCGTGACAATAGGTCTGAAGGCCTCCGGGTATGTCAATGCCGGACCGGGCATCTCTTTCCTCAGGTACAGGTTATCAAGCGCCTGTTTCCTTTCCAGGGCGCGCTTCACCGCCAAGACCAGATTATTTTCGGAGATCGGCTTGATCAGATAGTCATAGGCGCCTTTTTTCAGGCACTCAACTGCAAGCCTCGCATCATCTGTCGCTGTCATCATGAGGCACTCGGTGTTTGGGCTGATATTTTTTATCACATCGAGCAGTTTTGTCCCGCACCTCCCCGGCATCTTTATGTCGATGAGAGCGACGTCAAACGATTTTCCTTCCTGAAAAAGTGCAGCCGCCTTGTTGTGGTCACGCTCCAGTAGGACCTTTTTGAAACCAGAGGAGATCAATCCTCTCTTAACGCTATCCGGGAAAAAAGGCTCGTGCTCGATAATGATTATACTATTATCCATTGAAATACCCCGCTGCTAAGTATCCCACAAAAGCGAAAAAGAAATCCTTTAGGAACGGGGCCGGAATGACTTTCCCGTTAAGGCACTCAGATTTGGGTTGGATTTGGTCGATCTGATTGAGCAAAGCCACAGGAATAGCAAGCTATTTTGCGGACTTTCCGAATGAAGACCGACCAAAGACAGCCTGAAGCTGAGATGCATGAATGGATAAGTTGTTTCGTCCCTGTTCCTTAGTCTTGGATAACCAATTGAGCAAACAGTATGCCACGATCATGCCTGCAGAAGATTTCTTGTATCTTCACATAGTTAACTCAAACAGAAACTGAAAACACAAAACAAATAAGCAACGAAACAATACTCGAACATAATAGGATTTCACCTTTGTGCAACATTTTGCATACTTTTTTATCTCGTTTGGCGAGGTAAATGGGTGGGGAAAAAATGTAAACCGATGAATGAAGGATGCCGATGTTTTTAATGGTTTTATTGCAAAACAGAACTATGATGTATTAATTGTTTTTATTTTTGGTAAAATATGGTATATAAAAGTTACTTAATGGTAAGAATATGGCATGAAATATAATCCACTTCTATAAACATTTTGTATCAAAACTCTATTGCTGAGGGGACAATACGATGAAAAGAACGATCTGGAGCAAGTTAAAAGCGTGGCAAGCCAAAAGCAATAGGAAACCCCTCATTTTAAAAGGAGCCCGTCAAGTTGGCAAGACGTATATTTTAAAGGCTTTTGGACGAGAATGTTTTCCTCGATTTCATTATGTGAATTTCGAAAAAGATGAACAAATAGCAACAATTTTCGAACACGATTTAGATCCAAAAAGAATAGTGCAAGAGTTATGTTTTCATTTAGACACATCAATAGATACCAATAATGATCTTCTTGTTTTTGACGAAATCCAGAATTGTCCCAGGGCATTGACCAGTCTCAAGTATTTTCAAGAGGAGTTGCCTTGCCTGGCTCTTTGTGCTGCAGGGTCTCTTTTAGGGATTCATTTGAGCGACGAATCATTTCCTGTCGGCAAGGTGGAATATTGCAGGATGTTTCCAATGTCATTTGAAGAATTTTTAAAAGGTGCGGGAGATGATAAATCTTTTAATTTTTTAAGTAATCAGCAGTTTAGCGATTCAATTCCTGAAGTCATTCACACTCATTTGTGGAATCAACTCAAGATATATTTTGTGGTAGGTGGCCTTCCGGAAGTTGTTCAAACTTATGCAGATAATAAGGATGATCTATTCATTGCATTAAAATTAGTCAGGAAGAAACAGGAGGATCTAATATCAACGTATCATGCTGATATGGCAAAGCATTCGGGGAAACAAAATGCCATGCAAATTGAAAGGTTATGGAGAAACATTCCTGCTCAACTTGCAAGAGAGCAGGACGGATCTGCACCTAAGTTTAAATTTAAGGGAATAATACCAGGGATAAAAGGATTTTCCAGATTGTCAGGTACTATTGACTGGTTAAAAACAGCAGGGCTTATTATTCAGACCTATATTGTAAATAGCGGCGAATTGCCATTTTCAGCTCATATCAAAGATAATCTCTTTAAATTGTATTTTTTTGATACAGGCATGCTGGGTGCTATCAGCAATTTACCACCTAAAACCATTTTAGATTATGATTATGGTTCTTATAAGGGGTACTTTGCCGAAAATTTCGTTGCTCAGGAATTTTTATGTGCCGGAGAAAGTGAGATTTATTCCTGGAGAGAGAGAAAAGCGGAAGTAGAATTTTTACGAGAAATCGAAGGCGAAGTTTTGCCGATTGAAATTAAATCAGGCTGGGTAACCCAGGCTAAAAGT
>MAXM01000331.1:1540-3096 GCA_001751015.1 Desulfobacterales bacterium C00003106 | reverse complement strand
AATTATTTAGGTGAAAGTCTATACCTTCAGTCTATCCACCTGAGTAGTTACAAGTAGTAGGAGTAGAAACATGCATATGGAGAAGAGAGGTTCGGTGCTTGTGGTTGGCGGTGGTATTGCCGGGATGCAGGCGGCGCTGGATCTGGCGAATTCCGGGTATTATGTCTACCTTGCGGAGAGATCAAGTTCGATCGGCGGGATGATGTCGCAGCTCGACAAGACCTTTCCCACCAATGACTGTGCCATGTGAATTATCTCGCCTAAACTGGTCGAGGTCGGCCGGCACATCAACATAGAGTTGCTTACACTTTCCGAGGTGAACTCCGTTTCCGGCGAGGAAGGTGATTTTGACGTCAGTCTGACGCAGCACCCGCGTTATGTGGATACGACGAAGTGCATTGCGTGCGGTCTTTGTGCGGAAAAGTGCCCGAAGAAGGTGCCGAACGACTATGACGGCGGCTTGAGCAAGCGCAAGGCGATCTATGTGAAGTATCCCCAGGCCGTGCCTCTCAAATACGCTATTGATCGAGACCACTGTATTTATTTCAAAAAAGGGAAATGCAGGGCATGCGAGAAATTCTGCCCGAGCGGGGCCGTTAACTTTGATGACAGCGAAAAGAGATTGACGCTGAAGGTCGGTGCGATTGTCCTGGCTATGGGCACCATGGCCTTTGATCCGGCAGTTCGCGATACTTATGGCTACAAGAGGTCTCCGGATATTGTGACCAGCCTGGAATTCGAGAGNNAGAGCCTGAAAGGATCGCGTGGCTTCAGTGTGTGGGATCAAGAGATGAGGGCCTCGGAGGATACTGTTCCTCGGTCTGCTGTACTTACGCGGTCAAAGAGGCGATGCTGGCCAAAGAACACGCAAGCAAGGACATTGACACGGCTATTTTCTACATAGATATCCGCACGAACGGAAAAGATTTTGAAAGATACTTTAACCGGGCAAGGGACGAACATAAAGTTCGTTTTGTCAAATCAAAGATCACCAGGGTCGTGCCGTCGAACGGAAACGGCAGACATCTTATTCGCTATGTGGATGAGACCGGAATAAAGACCGAAGAAGAATTCGATATAGTGGTCCTTTCCGTAGGCCTGTGCGTGGCTGAACATGCCACGGTTCTGGCCGGAAAGCTGGGCATTGAACTTGATCAGCACAATTTTGCCAGGACAAACAGTTTTGAACCTGTGGCGAGCTCCAGGCCCGGCATCTATGTGTGCGGGGCCTTTCAGGCCCCAAAGGATATCCCGTGCTCGGTCATAGACGCCAGTGCTGCTGCAGGTGTGGTTGGGACCAGGCTTGCAGAGGCCAGGGGCACGCTCACAAAGACAAGGGATGTCCCCAAAGAGATCGATGTCCGGGGAGAGGCGACCCGTATCGGGGTTTTTGTCTGCCGTTGCGGGACAAATATCGCAGGCACAGTTGATGTGCCCGCCACAGTTGAGTTTGCGCGGGGCCTCCCGTATGTTGTTTATGCGGAAGAAAACATGTTCAGTTGCTCCCAGGACACCCAGGAAAAGATGACCCGGGTTGTTAAGGAGCAGCAGTTGAA
>MAXM01000331.1:0-1483 GCA_001751015.1 Desulfobacterales bacterium C00003106 | reverse complement strand
TTTGAGATGACCAATATCCGAAACCAGTGTTCCTGGGTGCATACACACGAACCTGACAAGGCTACACAAAAGGCGCGGGATCTGATAAGGATGGCAGTAGCCAAGGTGGCCCTGCATGAACCCCTGACCGAACCGACCGTGCAGATCAAGCAGACCGCCCTTGTTGTGGGGGGCGGCGTTGCAGGCATGGCAGCGGCCAAGAACCTGGCAGGGCAGGGCTACCCTGTTTTTTTGGTTGACAAGAGCGATCTTCTTGGAGGACAGGCCCGGCATCTGCACGAAACATGGCGGGGCGAAGATATCCAGCAGTATCTGACCGGCCTGATCGAAGGGGTGGAAGGCGATAGGAATATAGAGGTGCTGAGAGGCGCCCGGATAAAAGAAGCAGAGGGCTTTGTAGGGAATTTCAGGACAACCATCGAAAAAGAGGCGGAAACCAGGACACTGGAACATGGGGTGACGATCATTGCCTCCGGCGCTTCAGAGTTCGTGCCTGACCGGTATCTTTATGGCAAAGACCCTCGTGTTGTGACAGGCCTCGAATTACAGCAGCGGTTCATCGACAATGATCCCGGGCTCAGAGAAGTCAACACGGCTCTCTTTGTTCAGTGCGTGGGCTCACGTATCCCCGAGCGGCCTTACTGTTCAAAGGTTTGCTGCACGCAATCCGTCAAGAGCGCCCTTGAACTCAAAAAGATCAATCCCGAGATGAATGTCTTTGTCCTTTACAGAGATATGCGTCCATACGGATTGCGTGAGGACCTCTACCGGGAGGCGCGATTTTCCGGGATCAGCTTTATCCGTTATGATTTTGACACGGGGTTGAACGTTGCCGCGGACGGGCGGGATCTGCGGGTTCTTTTCACGGATTCCGTCCTTAGACGGCAGATGGAGATTTGCCCTGATCTGTTGATTTTGGCCTCTGCCGTTATCGCCGAAAAGAAGAACCCGATTGCTCAGTTCTACAAGGTGACACAGAATGATGACGGTTTTTTTCAGGAGGCGCATGTCAAACTGCGGCCTGTTGATTTTGCGACGGACGGCGTGTTTGTGTGCGGGCTCGCTCACGGTCCGAAACCGGTAGATGAATCGATAGCCCAGGCCCAGGCCGCGGCTGCCAGGGCAGTGACATTTCTTGCAGCAAAGCAGATCTCCGTGAGCGGCACGGTAGCCCATGTGGATGCAGCCGCATGCAGCAGTTGCGGCGTCTGCGTGTCGATCTGCCCGTATTCCGCTCCGAGATTCAATGAAAAGACGGGCAGGGCGGAGATCGAGTCCGCCTTGTGCAAGGGATGCGGGCTCTGCACAGCGTCCTGCCGGTCAGGAGCCATACATCTCAGTGGATTCGACAACGACCAGGTCTTTTCGCAAATCTTTGCGAGTGGGGATTGTTCAACCTGTGCGGTTAGCCATTAGCGGTTAGCCGTTAGCATTGAAAAGGGGTGGAACTGAGGGATTTTAGAGAACTTAATCAACAGGTCAA
>MAXM01000330.1:4513-4690 GCA_001751015.1 Desulfobacterales bacterium C00003106 | reverse complement strand
ATGGTACGCATAGCCCGGGCTGTCCGGCCTTGTTTGCCTATTACCTTTCCCAGGTCGTCCTTAGCCACTTTCAACTCCAGCACCGAAGTCTGTTCGCCTTCGATTTCGCTAACTTCGACCTGGTCAGGGTTATCGACAAGCGCCTTTGCTATGTATGCGATCAACTCTTTCATCTGT
>MAXM01000330.1:4116-4392 GCA_001751015.1 Desulfobacterales bacterium C00003106 | reverse complement strand
CCTAAGAGCCGAGGAAACAAATAAATCCACGGTCCTGATCACAAATCTTTAGATGCCGGCCGAGGAACTTTCTTCGACTACCGGTTGAATATCAGAACCATACTGCTTTATAATGTTTCTGACAGTTACTGTCGGCAGCGCCCCCTTTTGAATCCAGTGTGACAGTTTTTCTTCTTTGAGTGTGACTGAAGCGGGGTCTGTCAGGGGATCATACGTCCCGACAATCTCAATGAACCTGCCATCTCTTTTGGCTTCCGAGTCCGCTACGACAATCCG
>MAXM01000330.1:2324-3964 GCA_001751015.1 Desulfobacterales bacterium C00003106 | reverse complement strand
GTTATTTCGTCCCCATTCCTTATCAAAATGGCAGCATCCCTTTTCCCATTTTCGAGAAGCCGCCTTTATTCAGTTGTTTTATGACCTTTCGGGTCTGTGTGTAGTTTTTGAGCAATCGATTGACGTTCTGCACATTCGTGCCGCTTCCCTTTGCGATCCGTTTCCGTCGACTTCCGTTAATGATTGTGTAATTTTCACGTTCTTTGGGGGTCATGGAATTGATGATCGCCTCAATCCGCACCAACTCCCTGTCGTCAACCTTCAGGCCTTTCAATTGTTTGTTTTTTCCCATACCGGGAATCATTCCGATAAGCTGTTCTAAGGAGCCCATCTTCCGAATCTGGACCATCTGCGCCCGGAAATCTTCCAGGGTGAACTGATTCTTGCGCAGCTTTTTTTCAAGCTCCAGCGCCTGTTTCTTGTCAAGCGATGCCTCGGCCTTTTCGATGAGGCTAAGGACGTCTCCCATCCCGAGAATCCTGGACGCCATTCGATCAGGATGAAAGACCTCCAGGGCATCCAGTTTCTCACCGATACCGACAAACTTGATCGGTTTTGCGGTGATTGCCCGCATTGAGATGGCTGCCCCGCCACGAGCGTCACCATCCATTTTTGTGAGAATAATCCCGTCGATATCAAGGGCTTCATTGAAGGATCCGGCTACAGCGATTGCATCCTGACCCGTCATCGCGTCGGCGACCAAAAGGATCTCCGCAGGATTAACGGCTTTCTTGATCTCAATGAGTTCATCCATCAGGGCCTGTTCTATGTGGAGACGGCCTGCTGTGTCGATTATGATTGTATCGCAATCGTTTTGCAAGGCCTCCGTGACTGCATCCCGGCTGATGCTGACCGGGTCCATCTGAGGTGTCGAAGAAAAAGCCCCTATCTTCAGATGTGCCGCCAATGTCTGTAATTGCTCTATGGCCGCCGGCCTGTAAGTGTCAGCGGGCACTAGATAGGGCCTTCGATGCTCCCTGGAAAGCAGCTTCGCCAGTTTGCCGGCAGTTGTAGTCTTGCCTGATCCCTGGAGGCCCACCAGCATGATGACAGCAGGCCTTTCGCCGGAAAACCTGAGCCCTTCAAACGTCTCACCCATTACCCGGGCCAGCTCTTCATTTACGATCTTGATTACCTGCTGCCCCGGCGTGATGCTGGCAAGAACTTCCCGGCCTATTGCCCGCTCCTTTACCGAGTTGATAAGATCCTTGACAACTCGGTAATGAACGTCGGCCTCAAGGAGCGCCATCCTGACCTCTTTGAGGCTGGCATGGATATTTTCCTCCGTGAGTTTTCCGTGGCCCCTGAGTTTCTTAAAAACAAGGCCCAGCTTATCGGTAAGGTTTTCAAACATATTTTTAATTATATCACAAAGGTTTCCAGGGGAAAAGCAACTTCTCATAAACCCGGGCAATACCTTGAATCACAGCGCAAGGATAATTTCTTCGCTCCGAGATTTTTGAAAAATTGCAGAAAAAATCAAAAGTTATATATTTAATATCCATTTGGTCCCGTGTCAAGCAAAAATCAGCAGGTGAGATGGCTGGCGACGATCATGGGACAAGCGGGTGTATGGAAAGAAGATTTTGCGATTGCCTTTCAGGTCTGATATGAGAAATAAAGCTATAGACTTTCAGATA
>MAXM01000330.1:0-2278 GCA_001751015.1 Desulfobacterales bacterium C00003106 | reverse complement strand
CGATAACGCCGTGCAATTATTTAGGTGAAAGTCTATATTCACAATGCCTGCAAAGAAGGATACTGTAAAAGGGATGACCTACTTTTTTGCCATAACAATTATATGGACAACAATTCGACAAGGGACGTACCATGCTCATTGCAGGCCATGGACGACATCGGCAATGCGTCGATCGCTTGCTTTCTGCGCCTTGGTATGTGGGCTGTGGTTCACAGCAGGTCTCTTTGCTCCCTCGGTCATGGCGAGTTCAGAGATTCGGTATGACGTTACCATGGAAGGCATGACCAACAAGCTGCGTACACGTCTTGAGGAGATATCGAAGACCGTGTTGCTGGAAAAAAAACGGCCTCCCGGCAGTATAGCCTTACTTCGCAGACGTGTGAATGAGGATATCCCACGGCTCCTGCAGGTTCTCAAGGGAGAAGGATATTATGGCGCGCGAGTATCGGCCGATATCGATACAAAGGCCGAGCCTGTGCGCGTGATGTTTCGGGTCGCTCTGGGTCCGTCTTATCTCCTCAAGTCAGTCGAGATTAAAACCGTAGACCAGGATGCCCGGCCTCGCGTCAGCCTGCCTAACCCGGAGGAGTTGGGCCTGCACCTGGAAAAGCCGGCCAGGGCCCGCGCTGTCCTTGACGCGAAAGAGGAACTCATAAAGCACACAAGAAAACAGGGCTTCCCGTTTCCCCGCATCGTGCAACAAAAAGTGATAGTTGATCACGCGGAGCGGACGCTTGCAGTGATCTTTTCGCTTGATACCGGGCCCCTGGCCCATTTTGGGTCCACGAGCATCATTGGTCTGGAATCCATTGACGAAAGCGTTGTTCGCAGCGAAATCCCATGGCAGGATGGAGACCGCTTTGGTCCTGAGATGTTCTCACAGCTTGAAAAGGAGTTGATTAAGACAGGTCTGTTTGCGACCGTGCAGGTAAAACTCGGTGAAACGTTTGGAAAAGACGGTCTCCTGCCGGTAACCATCACAGTCAAAGAACGAAAGCACCGCACTATCAGCGCAGCCGCCAGCTACAAGACCGACGAAGGGCTTGGAGGAACGATTTCATGGGAGCACCGAAATCTGTTGCACTATGGCGACCGGTTGCGCCTGACGACGACTGCCTCGGAGATCACCCTGGCCGCGGAAGGCCAATTCAGAAAGCAGCAATTCCTGCGTGACGATCAATCGCTCTCTTTCACGCTGCGCGCGGCTGACGACCGTCCCGATGCCTTTAGGAGCCTCAATGTGTATACCTCGCTTATCTTGGACCGAACATTGCCAAATGAGATGGTATTAGGCGGTGGGTTGGCCTTCAAGGCCGAGTGGGTGGAACAGCTTGGAGACGAAAACAGATATGGGCTGGCATCAGTGCCTCTGCACCTTTACTGGGACACGAGTGACGATCTCCTTGACCCGAAACGGGGCGGACGGCTCATGCTGGCGTTTGCACCTTATTATGACGCTTTCGGTTCCAATCTCTCTTTTATCAAGGGTCAGCTCGGATACAGCCGGTATACCCAGGTTTTCACAAAGCCTTCTTTGGTGCTGGCCGGCCGGGTTAATGTCGGTTCGATCGGCGGCGCCAAGCGCGATGAGATTCCTGCTGATGAGCGGTTTTATGCCGGCGGCGGCGGCTCGATCCGTGGATATCCATTTCAGTCTGCAGGCCCCTTGGATGGAACAAACCCGATTGGCGGCCGGTCGAGCCTGGAGCTTTCCGCGGAGTTACGTCTGAAGATTGGCGAGCACATCGGCTTTGTCGCCTTTCTTGATGGAGGCAATGCGTTTACAGACTCAATCGGGGATTCGGGTGAGAACCTTCTGTGGGGCACCGGAGCAGGGTTCCGTTACTTTACAGCCATTGGCCCTGTGCGCCTCGATATCGGAGTCCCTCTTAATCAACGAAAAGGTATAGACGACGATTATCAAATCTATCTGAGTTTCGGACAAGCCTTCTAAGCCATGCGGGCGCCTCAATCGCTGAATACAAAAGATGAACATCGAATGGAAAAAATGAAGAAACAGAAATAGTTAGGGAAGTACCCCGTAAAGAAATTCACTATGATAACAAAGCTTGGTTGGATTGATAAAAATCAAATGGTTACATGTTACAACATGCCATACTTTACTATGACCACCCTATTTATTTGATAGAAACTCTTTTGAGGTACAGAAGTTCAATCTAATATACCTCGAAAGGCCATAACTTGCGATTTTTCGCCTCAACATCAATAGCTGTGTTGCTCAGGCTTGAAATAGCTTGCTATTCCGAGCCTTAGCGCC
>MAXM01000329.1:1157-2288 GCA_001751015.1 Desulfobacterales bacterium C00003106 | reverse complement strand
TATTTCTTTATGACTACGGTCTTAGCAATGATATCCCCCAAACGTTGTTTTTTATCTGAACTCCAGATGACTATCGCGCCTACAAGATATCCAGAAATGCCATCAATTAATCTGAATAGGTTGCGGATAATTGAAGATTTAATATCACACTGGCTGCAATCTTCTTTTACGACGCGTATCTTGCATATCATTTTTCCTGCAGTTGCTCCTTTCCATCCCTCCAGAATTATATAATACAAGAACGGAAAGACCAGCAGAAATGAAGTGGATATAAATAGTACAGTAGAATACAGCGCGCCAGTTTTCTGAGACTGATTCATATAAGGGATCAACAAGAAGGTATACGCTAAAATTGTAATCATAAAGATAATTGTAAGATCAATTATAGTTGCCACAAACCTTATTCCAACACCCTGGTATTCGGGTTCATCAGGCTTAACAGAAACAGATTTTTCCAGCACCGTTTTTGATTTCGATCTTAAGTAACGGTATATCCCCAATCCCATAATAATAATAAGTAAGAAGACAGCCCCCATTATCAGAAATACCAATCCGAAGATTTTTAAACCATAATCAGAACTTAATTTTTCATGAAAATCCGTGTCTATTATCAGCCAATTACCATCCACCTTTTCAAAAATAAAAAAATTGGAAAAACCTGACATATTCCAATTCGCACCAGACACGGCAACACTGCATTTTACTTTTACTCCGGCGTCTTCAATCTCTTTGAAAGAATCAATACTCTCAATCTCATAATCTATCTTTTCTTTCCTTATAGCGTCATTGATCTCATTTATCAGACCAGCCTCTGCATTTGGTGATATTAGATTTTCAAGACCGTGGATCCTACCTGAATTTACAGAGTTCTCTAAAATATCCAGTTGGGATGATATCTGTTCCTTATCTTCAGCGGTTACAGCCGCAAAAACAGGTGTTATCAAAAAAACAATAAATAAAAACAAAAAAATAACCAGTTTCATGTTAAATCTTCTCCCTATTGTTATAAGTTCTTTTTAGGCTTTATAAGTTTTTATAACCCCTGAATATCGGCAATTTTAGTAACTGGGTATTTTTGATTATCCCCGCAAAAAGGTAAAGTAAGGTCTTCTTCTTAAAAGTACGACAATT
>MAXM01000329.1:682-1084 GCA_001751015.1 Desulfobacterales bacterium C00003106 | reverse complement strand
TCACTTGGGACGAAACCAATCGATTAGCCAATGCTTGTCAAACCCAAATGGTAAAGGTAAAGAGGCTTAGTTCCTCATTTCTCATATGCATGATTCAGGCAAGCGATTAACCATTCTAACTGTTAAAGAAATTCAAGCGTTATATGGCCTTCCACAGTTTACCGATGAAGAACAGGCCACGTATTTTGCGCTTGATCCACTGGTAAAGCAGCAACTGGATCAGTTGCGAAACATCACCACTTCTGTCTATTTCATTTTACAGTTGGGGTATTTCAAAGCAAAGAAGCAATTCTTTATAAGCCATAGGGAAACCCTCATCAACTGACCGCGGGCTTGAGTGCGAGCCGTCTGTGATACGTTTGCATACTTCTTGTAGCGGAGCTCTTCGCCACCCCTCCGGCA
>MAXM01000329.1:358-548 GCA_001751015.1 Desulfobacterales bacterium C00003106 | reverse complement strand
CGTCGTAGGCGGAGAGGATGGAGACGATGCAGGCTTGCTCTGTAGGACTAAACCTCGACACACGAAGACTAGCTATGTGATTTCTATTGAGCGTGGGGACACCAGCACCTGCATTGAATCTAGTGAAATCAATCCCTTTGAAAAGGTAATAGGTGAATCTCGGGTTGTTGCCCTTGAAGTCCTTCACCCA
>MAXM01000329.1:0-272 GCA_001751015.1 Desulfobacterales bacterium C00003106 | reverse complement strand
GTTGTGGTAGCCAGCAATACCCGTTGATGCAATGACAGGGACATCCCCCTCCTTGCGACGTGCCGTTGGCAAGTCAAAACCACGCTGCAGCGTGATGAAGTCACTTAGAGGAATCTTGGTACGGTTACTCATACTCCCACCTTCTCAAAGTTCTTCTTGATATACGCCGCCAGCATTGCCGCCTCGGTGTTGAGATCTTCCATCTCCACATGAATATCCCCCCGTGATTGAAAATCGTTCATTCCACATCCCCCAGCAATTTAGCAATCTCA
>MAXM01000328.1 GCA_001751015.1 Desulfobacterales bacterium C00003106 | reverse complement strand
TTAAGGATAGGGCCACTCCCGGAGATGGAAAAATAGAAATGTCAAAATTTGAAAAAACACGTTGGGCGGAGAATGAATTTTCTAAAAACTATAGAGATGATGCCAACATTTATCTGCCATTTCGTAGTCAATTTGTCGAAATTACGAAATCATTTTACGGGCATTTCATTTCCCAAAATACCGAAGCAAAAATTCTCGATCTTGGCTGTGGGGATGGTCTATTTATCCAGGAATTATTGAAATCATTTACCCCGGCATTATTTTGCTACCCAGCTCCATCCGCAAATATTGTCTGCCCTGCAAGTGATTCCGTGAAAGGAAAACAATGCGTTGGCAAACGGCACTATCAAAAGGGAGTGATTTCTTAAGCCGAACTACCCTTGCTGTCCTTTCCGACATGTTGTTGCGGCTCGAAATATAATCTTGACAAGAAATAATTTACGTGTACAGTAAATTGTACAGGAGGTGCTATGGAAGCCATAACCTATACAGCCGCTCGCCAAAATCTTGCAAAAACCATGGAAAAAGTTTGTAAAGATCACGCACCCGTGATCGTAACACGAAAGATATCTAATTCCGTGGTCATTATGTCACTTGAGGCCTATGAAGCCCTTGAAGAAACAGCCTATCTCCTACGGTCTCCCAAGAACACCAGACGGTTAATAGAATCTATCGTCCAACTTGAGAACGATAAGGGAACCGAAAAGGAACTTTTAGAGTGAAGCTAATTTTTTCTGACCACGCCTGGGAGGATTATCTCTTCTGGCAAAAAACCGATAAAAAGATACTCCGTCGTGTCAATACCCTCATTAAAGAGACAAAGCGTAATCCATTTGAAGGCATTGGCAAGCCTGAGCCGCTTAAACATGCCCTTTCGGGCTATTGGTCCCGGCGAATAAATGATGAACACAGATTCATTTATAAAATATCTGAAAATGCAATTCATATAGCCCAGCTGCGCTACCACTACTGATCATTCCTGCTATCCCCACGCTGCGGTGTCAGAAGCAAGACCGAAAGCGAACTTGAGCTCTTTACAACCTAAAAAAACAACCAGAATCAACTAAAAAACCCCTTGACTCTACTACGTATAATCAAGGGGTTATCTATAGTTAAATAGTCCCAACGGGAATCGAACCCGTGTCTCCGGCGTGAGAGGCCGACATCCTAAACCGCTAGACGATGGGACCAAAAGAATGTTGAAAAATAACCCATGTTCGTTGTTTTGTCAATTTATTTTCGACGTGTCGGGTTTACTTCCTGACAAATACGGATATCTGTTTCCGCGTCTCGATGAAAACTGCGGGTATTGACAGCATTTGGCGAAACTACTTCCCCGTTTTTGCCCGACCCTCGGCAGCGGACCGCTAACCCCGTGTAGATTGGTCTTCGAGCGCCGATTTTACCCCGTAGACCACTTTTGCCATTCGTTGATAATCAAGGGTGTCGTGGGTGTCATCCGGAGTGTGATAGTTGGGATTTCGATAGAAGGCCGTATCGGTTATCATTACCGCGGGATAGCCGAATTTGTAAAAAGACCAGTGGTCTGAAAAATCAATTCCTAAAACAAGAGACAGGGCATTAAGTGAAAAGATCGGAATGTCTGTCCCCTTCTCAAAACCTTGTTTGATCGTTTCTGTGAATTGTCCGGACCGGAGATTTCCTACTGCTGCGACAAAATTCCCTCTGGACGGAAACTTCCGCTCCATAAAAGGAACAGGAAACTTCTGGCTGTGAGGGCTGTCAGTAAAATAGCCGATCATCTCGAGACAAATCATCCCCCTGACTTTCCGGCCGCTCTTTTTGAGTGACCGTGCATAGTGATAACTCCCCATGTTGTGAGTCCTGAACACAGGCGGCTCTTCCAGGCCAAAAGCAACAAAATCGATGCAGGGAAGATGTCTCCATCCGGAGGCATTGTCTTTTGCTGCATGCGCTTCCGGATGGAGACTCTCCTGTGACATGAGTCTCGCTATTTCCAGGAGACCGGCGACCGCACTCGCGTTATCGTCCGCACCCGGACTTCCTGTTACAGTATCGTAGTGAGCGCCGACTACAATGGTCTCTCTTGTTCTGTCTGCGGCTGGGCTTTTTCCGATAATATTCCGATAAGTCTTGCCCCGGTATGGAAAAAGCTGATCGCTGACGCTGTAACCGTATTCCCCAAGACGGCCGGCAATATACTCCGCCGCCAGGTCCAGCTTCTTACAGTCATGGTAACTGCGCGGGCCAATCTCGCAGGAAAGATACGAGACGCACTCCTTAAGGCGGTCTACTGTGGCCCCGGGTTTCACACTACTTCAACGAGCCGATAAACTCGTCAACAGAGATCGCTGCCATTGTTACCGCGTGCATCGTCCCCCGTGAGCCGAGTTCCACAGAGATCCTGGCAATCGTCATGTTGTCCGGGGCCTCCATGATAGTTACAAAATCATACTCTCCAAGCATTGCATACTGGACCAATATCTTTGCGCCCATCGCTTCGACTTCCTTATTCACCTCCTGGAGCCGTTCCGGATTTTTCTTGAGTGTTTTTCTTCCTTCATCGGTCAGGGTTGACAGCATTACATAATGAGCCATGATAATCTCCTTTCTTTGTGTCAAGGGTGTAATAAAGCTAGGTTCTATAAATTGTGCTTTTCCCTGTAAGCAATGAGAATCAATAGCAAGGCAGCTATTGCTGTTCAGGGTCTGCGAAAAAGGGCAATCTATGGTCTTATTCAAGGAATAAACACCCACCGAAATTTATGCCTGTTCAACCTGTAGCTTCTTAACTTAGGATTCGCTTAGTTATCTGATTTCGACTTGTTGAGGGAATGTATAGTAAATTCTCAAAAACCTGAGGAATACGCGGAGGGTCCTGACTGAAGGGCCAGGACCCATCCTTATTATGGCGGGGACGACGAGACTCGA
>MAXM01000327.1 GCA_001751015.1 Desulfobacterales bacterium C00003106 | reverse complement strand
CCGGTGATCGGGTGGTGGGCAAAAAAATTATGTTATCCGCTGGTCGTTGCCGTGCTCGGGGTTTCCCTTATCTGTTCGATAGGCATTCTGAATACTGTAATAACAACCGGCCCATTCTCTTACCGTCTTGGAGGTTGGGCGCCTCCGTGGGGTATAGAATATGCGCTCGATTATTTAAGCGCGTTTATGCTTGTCCTCGTATCATTTATCAGCCTCATAACGGCTATTTATTCAAAAAAGAATGTAGAAGACGAACTGCCCGAGAAAACAGTCCCTTTTTATGCGCTTTTTCTTCTCCTTGTGGCAGGGCTCCTTGGTATTGTAATCACGGGTGATGTCTTCAATCTCTTTGTCTTCTTGGAAATTGCCGCTCTTTCATGCTATGCCCTGATAGCAATCGGCGAGGACGGGGGACCGGCGGCGACCTTCAATTATATCCTCATAGGCACTGTCGGCGCCAGTTTTTATCTTTTAGGCGTCGGGTATCTTTATGCCGTTACAGGATCGCTTAACATGGCGGATCTCGCTGTCATACTCCCGAACATGTATGACTCAACCGTTGTCCTTTTCGCCTTTGCTTTTCTAATGGTCGCCGTAAGCATCAAGATGGGACTCTTCCCGCTCCATATATGGCTGCCGGATGCTTACAGCACGGCTCCTTCGTCCATAAGCGCATTGATCGCCCCCTTGATGACCAAGGTGGCCGCGTATGTGATGATCAGATTCGTGTTTACGGTATTCAGCCCTCAGTTTTCCATAGAGATGGTGCCGGCAATGCCTGTAATCGGCTGGCTCTCGGTTGCCGCTATCTTTGTCGGAGGAATCAAGGCCCTTGCACAGAAAGATCTCAAAAGGATGCTGGTCTATATCGTGGTTGCGGAAGTAGGGTATATCGCAATGGGTGTAAGTGTGGGAAATCGCATGGGGCTTACGGGAGCGATTCTTCACATAATGAACGACGCTTTTATGATGGCATGCCTCTTTTTCGTCGTGGGCGCAATATCCTACAAGACAGGAACACGCGATATACGTGAGATGCGTCACCTGAATAAAAAAATGCCGTTTACGATGGCCGCGTTTACGATAACCGCGCTTTCCATGGTCGGCATACCGCCGGCGTGTGGTTTTTTCAGCAAGTGGTATCTAATCCTGGGCACGATCAATGCGGGGCAATGGGTCTTTGCGGCAGCCCTGTTGACGAGCAGCCTGATCAACGCGGTTTTGTTTTTTCGCGTTATTGAAGTCGCCTATTTAGCGCCCATGGAACCTGTCTCAGGCCACACGGAAGAGGCGATACAAAGGGATGAGGCCCCTTTCACCATGCTTGGTCCTATTGTGATCATGGCGGCAGGGGTGCTTATACTCGGCATCTTTAGCGGACATATCATTTCGACCGTAATTCAGTTTGCAGTCCCTGCGAGCTTCTAAGGATTTGGGAGGATGCACATGGATGTTGTATATTCATCAAAGCCGCTATGGGCGGTCTTGGTGTCAATGATTGCTGCTTTTCTGATTCTCGCTACAGGAGAAAAGAGAAGAAATATCAGGGAGTCATGGACTATCTTGGCTGCGCTGGCAAAGTTTGTAATTGTCTTTTCCATGATTCCCGTGATCTTGCAAGGAAAAGTTATTGAATATACCCTTGTTACTTTTTATCCGGGTCTGATGTTGCAGTTCAGAGTAGATGCCTTTGGCATGCTCTTCGGAGTGATTGCATCCTCTCTTTGGATCGCAACTTCGTTTTACTCCATAGGGTATGTCAGAAAGCTAAAGGAACATGCCCAATCAAGATATTTTTTCGCCTTTGCCATGTGCCTTTCATCAACAATGGGAATCGCATTTTCCGGAAATCTCCTTACGTTCCTCGTGTTTTATGAAATACTCACCATCGCCACATGGCCCCTGGTGATTCACAAGGAGACTCCCGAGGCAATCATCGGAGGAAGAAAGTATCTGACATATACGCTCGTGGCAGGCTGCACTCTTCTTTTTGCCGTAGCAATGATCTATTTTCTGACCGGTACGCTTGACTTCAAGGCAGGCGGGTTTTTGCAGGGTCATGCCGCCAGCGACGGGGTCTTGATCTTTCTGTTTGTCATCTTAATTCTCGGCTTTGGGGTCAAGGCGGGTATCATGCCGATGCATGAATGGCTTCCCACCGCTATGGTTGCTCCCACGCCGGTAAGCGCTCTCCTGCATGCGGTGGCTGTTGTCAAGGCCGGGGTCTTTGGCTGCCTGAGGGTTATCCTCTACGTGTATGGTCCGGATCTCCTGCATGATCTGGGACTCTGGATACTGCTCGCGTATTTTGTCTCCATTACTGTTTTAGTGGCAGGTTTCCTTGCACTTGGGCAGGATCATCTGAAAAGGAGGCTTGCCTTTTCCACTATCAATAACCTTGCCATGATCATACTTGGCGCAGTACTCCTGACCAAAAGCTCCATGACAGGAGGAATTCTGCACATGGCAAACCATGCGTTTATGAAAATCACTCTCTTTATGTGTGCGGGAGCCATCTATGCAAAAACGCATAAGGATCACGTGAGTCAATTGAATGGGTTGGGAAAGCAAATGCCATTGACCATGGGCGCGTTTGCTATAGCGGCCGTAGGCCTTTCAGGCATTCCGCCAATGAACGGGTTCATAAGCAAATGGTTTCTATGCCTTGGCGCTATTGAAGCTCATGAGATAGTCTTTCTCTTTGTGTTTTTTACAAGCGCTATGCTTGACGTGGCATTTCTCTTTCCTATTGTTTATAATTCATTTTTCAAAAAACCGATGGATGATGTTGTTCCTCATTTTGATGAAGCTCCGATGTTAATGGTTGTCCCTCTCAGCATCACAGCCTTGCTGTCACTCGTCTTTGGAATTGCGCCGGACGCATTTGTTCAATTCTTCAGCATAACGTCGCTGGCTGTGCAAAACATATTGGGGGTAGGATAGATGGTAAAAAAAATAAAGTTAATTTTGTACATAAGCATTGCAGTAACATGCGCGCTCGGTTTTGTGTACCCGAACCATCACCCGCATTTCTGGTGGCAGAAGATACCTGTCTTTGATGCCGTGTTCGGGTTTGTCGGATGTATTTTTATTGTGCTTGTATCCAAATGGCTGGGCCATGCCTGGCTCATGAAAAAAGAGGATTATTATGATTGATATCATGCCTCCCGCATTTATTTATATTGTCGGAGCGCTTTTGATCCCTTTGGTCAGAATAAGAATACTCAAACAGGCGCTTGTGCTGTTGATTCCGGCCATTGCTTTCATGGATCTGGTGAATATGCCCCACGGCACCTATTGGACATACCAGTTCCTGGATTTTGAGCTTATCTTGGGCCGGGTAGACAAGCTCAGTATGGTTTTTGCCTATGT
>MAXM01000326.1 GCA_001751015.1 Desulfobacterales bacterium C00003106 | reverse complement strand
ACGCGTTTGAGGTATTCTTCGATTTCTTCAGTCGTGTACTTGCCCATAGTCCCCACGAGACTGTTGATGAACAGGACGGGCTGAACTACCTGGATATTGAAAAGACCATGGGCCCTGAGCCGGATCAGTCCGAGCTCCGAATCCTTGAAGGCAACGGGATCCCTTGTCCCCCATTTCAGATTGGGAAAGATCTTCATATTGGCAAGATAGACCTCGGCGCGAAGCGGACTTGACATAGCCCACGGGATGGCCAGAATTTTTGTCAGCACGGGAATATTGCCGGTCTTCAGGGTGTGACGACCAGGGCCGAAGGCATCGCAGGCCTTCCCTTTGTAGAATAACACGCCTGCCTGGCTCTCCCGTACAATAAGCTGCGCCCCGAGTTTGATTTCACCTGAGCCACCTTCCGGGATCCTGTGTACCAGCTCCCGGCCTGTTTCATCGAACCACTCTATTACCTCCAGAAAAATCATATTGTCAGTGCCCATTTTTCCTCCTTATTGGCAACGTTAGATAATTATTATATATATATTAAGAAGTTAGGGGCTATGAAATAGATAATTGCTTCTGCTTTTTGTCCTTTTCAACCGTGAACTGTATAACCGGCAACCGTGAACGGTTACATATCTTTTATTATAACCGTGCATCGAATTCAAATGCAAGCCTCTACCGCACACCTTAAATTATTTCAGTAATTGCAAAAAAACAAAAAATGTTGTAATATTTTGTTTTACGAAATATACAGGCTCAAGCGGCCCTGTACTCAAAAAACCATACGTCTGAAGGTTACAAATTGCAAAAAATCGCTAATTGTGGCCTTTGAAGGTATAATACCTGGAGGTAGGATGGCACAAACAGATCAACAGAATATTGTAAGCCTTGTTGAGGAAGACGGCGAACAGATAGAGATTCCTGATTCAGTCCCGATGGTTCCGGTCCGGGATATTGTTGTTTTTCCGTACATGATCATTCCTCTTTTCGTCGGCCGCGACAAGTCAGTGCGCGCGGTTGATGCTGCAATGGCTAATAACCGTCTGATCATGCTCGTCACACAGAAAACTCTTTCAGAAGAATACCCCGCGCCGGCTGACATGTATGATGTGGGAACCGTTTCAATCATTGTGCGGATGTTGAAGTTGCCGGATGGCCGCGTTAAGATACTTATTCAGGGATTGGAAAAAAGACGTATTGTCAAATACAAAGCATTCAAGTCGTTGTTCCGGGTGAAAATTGAGCCTTTTCCGGACAAGACCGTAAAAAAAACGACGGTCAGGACCGAGGCCCTTATGCGAAGCGTATGCGAAAAAAGCGAAAAACTTCTCTCTTTCCGGGGGGAACTCGGGTTCGACGTCGGAGCCATTTTTAGCAGCATTGCGGATCCCGGACGGCTGGCGGATATTGTATCTTCGAACTTACGCTTGAAAATCCCTGAAGCGCAATCGATCTTGATGACGAACGACCCGAGAAAACGACTAAAGCGTGTACACGAACATCTCGACAGAGAGCTGCGAGTCACAACGATTCAAGCCAATATTCAGTCAAAGGCCCATGATGAGATATCCAAAACACAACGGGAATACGTTCTGAAAGAGCAGTTGCGGGCAATACAAAACGAGCTGGGAGGCAGCGACGGCAGGACAGAAGAGATTTCAGAATACAAAAAGAAAATCCAGGAAGCCAAAATGCCGAAGGAGGCCGAAAAGGAGGCGCTGAAACAGCTAAAACGGCTTGATCAGATGCACCCTGATTCCGCAGAGGTCTCTGTTGTCCGGCCGTATCTCGAATGGCTTATCGAAATCCCGTGGAAAAAATCAACAAAAGACCTCCTCGATGTAAAGAAAGCGAAAGAGGTCCTGGACGAGGACCACTACAACCTCTCGGAGGTGAAAGAGCGCATACTCGAATACCTGAGCGTTCGTAAGCTCAATAAACAGATGAAAGGGCCTATCCTCTGCTTTGTCGGGCCGCCCGGGGTCGGTAAGACGTCTCTCGGCCGGTCTATAGCAAGGGCCATGAACCGGAAATTTAACCGGATTTCTCTAGGCGGCGTAAGGGACGAGGCCGAAATTCGGGGACACAGGCGGACTTATATTGGCGCCATGCCTGGTCGAATCATACAGGGTTTGAAACGATGCGAGACAAACAATCCGGTCTTTATGATGGACGAGGTGGACAAGATCGGGACGGACTTCCGGGGAGACCCTGGTTCCGCCCTGTTAGAGGTGCTTGATCCGGAGCAGAATAGCGCTTTCAGTGATCACTACATCAATATCCCGTTTGATCTTTCAAAAGTCCTTTTCATAACTACTGCGAATACCGTTGGTCCGATCCCCTCCGCCTTGAGGGACAGGATGGAGATCATCGAGATTGCCGGATACACGCAAGAGGAAAAGGCCATCATTGCCGACAGGTTCCTGCTCCCGCGTCAGATTAAGGACAACGGGCTCAAACCCGAGAATATCGATTTTTCTGAGCACACGTTGCACAAAATCATTTCCGAGTACACCCAGGAGGCCGGGCTGAGAAACCTGGAGCGTGAGATTGGAAAGATCTGCCGAAAGACAGCCCGAAGGATCGCGGAAGGCGAGAAAGGTCCTTTCAGGATTATGGTTTCCAGCCTCCGCTCTCTTCTTGGCGTGGCAAAGTACCTGCCGGATCTCGAACAGGATGTGCATGAAGTCGGCGTTGCCACCGGGCTTGCCTGGACTGAATTCGGAGGCGAGGTCCTCTACGTGGAGGCCACCGGTGTGAACGGCAAGGGGGATCTGATGCTCACAGGCCAGTTGGGAGACGTGATGCGGGAGTCGGCCCAGGCGGGCCTCACATACGCGCGTTCCCATGTCCGGGATCTTGGCATCGATGAGGACTTTTACAAGAATCTTGATATCCATATTCATGTGCCCTCAGGCGCGATTCCAAAGGACGGGCCGTCTGCCGGAATCACAATGGCGACGGCGCTTATTTCCGCATTGACAGGGAAACGGATTGACCGGAATGTGGCAATGACGGGTGAGATTACTTTGCGCGGAAGGGTCCTTCCTGTGGGAGGACTCAAAGAAAAGGTCCTGGCAGCGCTTCGAACCGGTATCACCACCCTGATCATTCCCGAAAAAAACAAAAAAGACCTTACCGAGATACCCAAAAACCTCATAAGAAAAATACGTATTGTCCCGATAAAACATATGGATGAGGTCCTTAAGGCAGTCCTCCTGACTGAGAGTGATTAATGGTCCAATGAAAGTCCTTGGTATTGACACTGGCGCGGCGGCAGGGAGTGCAGCCATTATGCAAGACGATGTGCTTGTCTCTGAAGTGCTCCTCACGTCTCGCCGAACCCATTCCGGGCGGATCATGAAAGCAATCGACATGGTCCTTTCCATGGCGGAATTGAAGCCGTCCGATCTTGACGGGTTTGCCGTTGCGATCGGACCCGGAAGCTTCACGGGTCTGCGCATAGGAATAAGCACGGTAAAGGGACTCGCCTTTTCTGCAGAAAAACCTGTCGCCTCTGTTACAACGCTTGACGCCCTGGCAGGTCAGTTTCCATGCTCTCATGCACTGATCTGTCCTATCCTGAATGCCGGAAAGGGGGATGTATACACAGCGTCTTACCGGGCGGACAAAAGCGGGTCTGTCCGCCGAACAGGCGATTATACGGTCATCTCCCCCCTTGATTTGACGGACCGGATTTTGGAACCCTGTCTCTTTGCAGGAGATGGCGTCAAGACGTACAGTTCCGTTATAAAAGAAAACCTCGGTTCCCTTGCCCTCTTCCCTCCCCCCTTTCTGAACAGCATCCGGGCCTC
>MAXM01000325.1 GCA_001751015.1 Desulfobacterales bacterium C00003106 | reverse complement strand
CAATAGGTTAATATCGGGTTTTTACCCTGTTTCAGACATAAAGGTCAAGGATAAGGGTAAGAAAAACCACCTTATTATAATCGGCTTCGGAGTCAATGGTAGAAATGTGGCACGGGGTGCACGGTTATCAGGTATCCCCTATGCAGTCATCGAAATGAACCCTGAAACAGTAAGGAACGAACAAGCACAGGGGGAACCGATTTATTATGGCGATTCAACCCAGGAGGTCGTGCTTCAGCACGCAAACATCAAAGATGCGAGAATTGTTGTAACTGCAATTAATGATCCGGCGGCAACCCGTAGAATTACCGAAATCATTCGGAGACTTAATCCAAAGGTTCATTTGATTGTACGTACCCGTTATTTCCAAGAGATGAAGCCTCTGTATGAATTAGGAGCCAACGAGGTCATTCCTGAAGAATTTGAGACATCAGTGGAGATTTTTACCCGGGTTTTGGCTAAATATCTTATACCAAAAGATGAAATCGAAGCGTTGGTCGCTGAAATACGATCAGATGGTTACAAAATGCTTCGAAGCCTTTGCAAAGAGTCGTCATCTTTTGCCGATTTAAGCCTTCAGCTTCCCGATGTTGAAATCAGTACGTTGAGGGTTGTTGAAAGGTCACCTTTAGTTGGAAAAAGCTTAGCTGAAATTGACCTGAGAAAGAAGTATGGAGTCACCGTATTGGCAATACGTCGAAACTCACAAGTATTATCCAATCCAAACGCAAACATGCCATTTTGTGTTAACGATGTGCTTTTTGTCCTTGGACCACCAGCCAGGGTCGCCAGGGTCGCTGGTTTATCCCGAAATCCGGAAGAAGGGAATGCAAGTTAAGGGCGAGCCCTGATTCCTCTTTTTTAGGGGCGGGGTTTTTTCGGAGCGAAGACTTTCCTCTACTCGTTCGTATCAAGTAATGTAGGTATGGTTGGGAATAGGAACGTTGCAAAAAACATTTAAAGGAGGTAACAATTATGAAAAGAAGGATGGTTGTCTCGGTACTGATCATTGTGATCTCTATGTGGTCGGTGGCTTACGCTTCAGATGGAACTGGACGGCGGGGATGGGGATGTGGCGACAGACCCTCACTGTGCGAACTGGTGGCTCAGCTTCCGGTGGACAAGGAGATGCTCTTTCATCAGACCATGAGAGAAGCAAGGGAAAAAGTATCTGCAATGCGTGCACAAGTCAAAGAATATCGTAAGGAGATCAAAGAAATACTGACTGCGGATCAGTTTAAGGAGGATCTCTTCCGTGAAAAGATGAACAGCTTGAAGACGCTCCATAGCAAGATGCGTGCAACCAGGGAGGATGCCATCGTGAAACTGGCGAAGGAGTTTACAGCAAAGGAACGCCAAATCCTGGCCGAACTGATGCCACGTATAGGAGGGCATCATCGTTGTCGTGCAGAACGTTAGGAATGGGGGGGAGGTTTTGCATCCCCGTTTCTTAAGCATCAATAGACCGGAATAAGTACTTGTGAGGGTGGCATGAATGCACCCTCACAGCTTTATTTAGATCGGCAAACAAATCATGGCGGCAGGAAGACAACGGAAAAGATGGATACTGTTTTTTTTCGTCTCGATGACGAGTCCTTAATCCGGAAGACACAAGAAGGAAGCCATGAGGCATTCGCGGCACTTGTGAAGCGTCATTCGAATCGATTCTATAGTGTGGCCTACCGCTTTGTTTTTGACAAGAACGATGCAGAGGATATTGTTCAGGAGGCATTCTTAAAAGTATGGGATAGGCCGGGGCTTTGGAATCCCGGCAGACACGCAAAATTCACCACATGGTTCTACAAGGTCATCATAAATCTATGTCTGGATCACAACAAGAAGAAAAAGACCATAGCCTTACCTGAGGACATAAAGCTTGCGGATAAGCAACCCGGACAGGATCTGTTGTTAGATGCTCATCAAAAACAGGTTATACTGGACGGTTTTTTGAGGAAGCTGCCAGAGAGGCAGCTTCTGGCCCTCAACTTATGCTTTTATGAAGGATTAAGCAATAAGGAGGCAGCGAAAATTATTGGCGTGAAGGTGAAGGCTTTGCAGTCTCTGATCATGCGCGCGAAAACGAGATTGAAGGAGGAAGTCAAACGATCCCTAAGTGGAGGTTCAATATGACGATGAACCTTAGACAATTCAAAGAAAACCTGCTTGTATATGGTGCTGATATTCATAAGTGGCCGGCAGGCATAAGGAAAGCAGGGTTAAATGCACTTTCGAGTTCTGCTGAGCTTCGGGCCGCATCGGCAGATGAAGAACGATTTGAACGGGTTCTCAAGACAAGAAAGCATGAAGAGCCAGGTAGTGATTTGGCAGGGCGGATTATCTCAGCCTCGCAACCGAAGAAGAAAAAAGCGCGGCGCAGTCCCGGCGGATTCTTCTCAGAGTTGGTTTGGGAATTCAGTTTACCTAAACCGGCGCTCACAGCGGTTTCCCTTTTACTTGTCTGTTTCTTGATGATTGGATTCGCCATAGGTTTCTCAAATTCCATTGGGTCCGTATCCGCCGAAGAATACCAAACAGGCATTGAAGGGTTTCTGTACTATCAAGGAGAGGTGCCATGAGCAAAAAGATAAAAGTCCTGATTATTGGTTCACTTCTCCTTAATGTGTTGCTTGTTGGTGTTATCATTGGTAACATTTCAGATTGCGTACTCAGGGACTGTTTTTGGGGGAGGCATGCACGAGAGGTTGGCTCGAAACTGTCCCAAGACAAGGCAAGGTTGTTTCTGGAGACTGTGGAAAAGGTGCATCTGAACAATCGGGACATGCACAAACAAGTCCGAGAGGCGAGGG
>MAXM01000324.1:3139-3355 GCA_001751015.1 Desulfobacterales bacterium C00003106 | reverse complement strand
AGCCCACGGTGTGTCGTGCCAGACCATATCTGATAACGCTTCTGCCGATTTGTAAACATCCAGCTCGTAACCTCGTTTCATCTCTCCCAAATTTCTACTTTCCAATTTTAACTTCCAAGCCATGAACGACTATAATAAGTGTAACATCTTTTTGCAATTAGGGCTCGGCAAAAAATAACTTGGTAGAATTTACGCCCGAATTTGCCGTAGATTTAA
>MAXM01000324.1:941-3052 GCA_001751015.1 Desulfobacterales bacterium C00003106 | reverse complement strand
CCTACTTGGGGAAGTTATTCCGTCCCCGTTCCTTAATCAATTGAGGGGAGAGGGGTTACCGCTTTTTCGCGCGCAAGGAAATGCGTAAGCCGCACATTGTCGCACTGAGTGCATTTAAGACATCGGATGCAGTCTATGTGATTCGGATTTTCGTATACCTTCAGGTCCATGGGACAGACCTTCTGGCAGAGATTGCACTTTGTGCAGTCATCACCAACTTCAAGGGTCATTATGCTATGTTTGTTGAACAGGGAGTAGATTGCGCCAAGAGGACAGACCATGCGGCAGAAAGGGCGTTTTATCAGGACAAAAAGGATCAGGAAGAGGGCAAAGAGACCGATCTTTATCCAGAACCAGAGACCAATAGTATGAAAATCAAGAACAGGCGCATTGGTATGAGAATTTATCGGATTCCAGGCTATCCATGGAATAGCCCCTTCCAGCGCCCCTTGGGGACAGATATGCGAAAACCAGTTCTGGCCTGTTAGAAACGGAAGCAAAACGACAAAAATTACCAGAAAACCGTACTTGAAATAGGAAAAAAAGCGTGGCAGACGGAGTTTTCGCGATTTTATCCTGAAAAGCAGGTCCTGAAACCAGCCAAACGGGCAGAGCCAGCCGCACACGAATCTGCCTCCGATAAGACCTATTATTCCGAGATATCCTATGAGAAAGAAAGGCAGCTCTCTTGTGGCAAAAAAATTCTGGAGTGACCCGACAGGACATGAACAGAAGGTGACAGGGCAGGCGAAGCAGTTTAGTCCCGGAACGCAGAGGCCTTTCAAGCGCCCCTGGTAGATAGTCCCTGTCATGAACACCTTAAGATAGGTATTTGGAAGCAATGTCCCAAGAAAAGACTGAGACAGGATTCTCCATCGCGGAAGGGAAGATTTCGTCCATTTCATAACTGGCGCTTGTTTTTCGAGAAATGTTCAAAGTCGAGGATTATGGGGTCGGGTTCTGATTGATCTTTTTTTGTGGTCGGTTTGTCGTTGTCCGTGAGATTCTCTTGACGAATATCTTCAACAGCATTTCTTAGAAGCTGGAGTTCCTTTGAAAGTGATGAGATGCTGTCAACAAGGCCATTCAGTAACGGGTAAATCCCCTCTTCTTTGTTGAGAAAACCAATGCCTGCTTCTTGAGAGGGTCCCATTGAGCCTGGATTCTGTCTTGCAATTGCCTTTCTTGAAACGCTCAGGTCTAACGGACTTTTTGTCAGATGAAGCCATCTTGTCCAGAATGATACCATGTCGGGGTCTTCTGATTCCTGCGGCCGGCTTTCCAAGAGGTGTTTGGTCGTGTTCTTGATGCATTGTGAGGCATTCGATTCAGGATAGAGTGTCACTAACGGTTTTTTCGCTTGTACTGCCTCTGCGACCTTCCTGTCGTTGACAATAATGCCAAGCAGTGTAACGTGGATTGGAAGATGTTTTTGCGTTGCCTCATTGAATTTGTTGTAAACAAGCTTGCCGGCTGATATGTCCCTGCACTGATTTACTACAATTCTTACAGTACCTTTGAATTTGTTTGAGGAGAGTGCCTTCAGCAGGACGTAAGCGTCTGTCAATGAGGCTGGCTCAGGCGTAATAATAAGTGTCACTTCTGAAGAAGCGAGACAAAAAGAGAGGGTCTCTTTTGAAAGATCCGCCGGGGTATCGAAAATCAGGAAATCATATGAATCGAGTTCGGAAAAGGACTGGATCAGGTCTTTGGCCTGATTTTTCTCAAGGCCCGCCATCTTTTTCAGGCCTGTGCCGGCGGGGACAATATCGATCCCTTCATAGTCTCGAATGATGATATCCCGCAGATTCCGCCGTCCGGAGATTACATCCCGGAGGTCGTGGTCCGGATTCAGTCCGAGGAGCATGTTGACGCCCGGCAATCCGGGATCTGCGTCAAAGAGGCACGTACGACGGCCTGACGCTGCGAGACTGAGGGCTATGTTGACACTGATAGTTGTTTTATCAACTTCCGGTTTCCCGCTTGCTATTGTAATTGTTCTGGTTAACATCTGTCCGGTCCTAGGGAACGGGGACGAAATAACTTCCTCAACTATGCATCACAGCTTCAGGCCACCTTTGCCCGATCTCAAATCCCAAAAGCATCAAAAT
>MAXM01000324.1:0-902 GCA_001751015.1 Desulfobacterales bacterium C00003106 | reverse complement strand
AATTTGACCCAAATCTATGCGCCTACTTGGGGAAGTTATTCCGTCCCCGTTCCTAGCTTAGGGATGGGATGAAATAGCTTAGTTTTGGATGGCCGATATGACAGCTTTTCCTTCTTTGTTCTCAATATTGAAGGCCACCTCGTTACATCCGAATTTGTTGGATATCTCACTGAAGCTATTCGTAATAAAATCCGTAAAAAGAGAGGGATCTACTCTGTCTGAAGGATCACCATTTTCCCCCCTCAAGGTTTCATACCTCTCTCTTATCATATCTATCACAGAACCCTGGGTTTTGGGATCAGATATTCGAAAACCGCAGGAAGAGACAGCGTCCTGTGATTTAAAATTCTTTATCGTATCGTGTGGTATCACCCTGAGTATTTCCGCGAGTGTCGTGTCTTTGAGTTTGAGAAAAGCGTCGTCGAGCATGGTCTTCATGCCATCTTCAATCGCCATTTTTTTGAGAGTATCTTCGTCGACTCCTTCGTTGACTGCCTGGACCAGTCTGCTGTTCATGACAAAGAGCTCGGAAAAGAGGGTGCGTCCCTTGTAACCCGTGAAATTACAAGCCTCACATCCCTGTCCCTTGTAGAATTTCAAATGAGAGGGGTAGTTCTCAAAAAAGATTCTCCATTCCTCTTTTTCGGGGGTGTATTCCTTGATACAGTGAGAGCAGTTTTTTCTCACCAGTCTCTGTGCAAGAACTCCCGTCAGGGAGGATGCTATCTGACCGCTGTCCACTTCAAGATCGAGGATACGCGAGACAGCGCTCACAGCATCATTGGTATGGATGGTGCTCAGAAGAAGGTGTCCTGTTTGAGCCGCATCAAAGCCGATTTTTGCTGTTTCAGGGTCGCGCATCTCTCCCACAAGTATAACGTCAGGATCAAGCCTGAGAAAAG
>MAXM01000323.1 GCA_001751015.1 Desulfobacterales bacterium C00003106 | reverse complement strand
GTTCAAGGGATGCCAGGGTTTGCAAAATTCCGGGATGTCCTGTTTTTTCCCGGATGATTTCGGATGTATAGGCCCATGAAACATCGTAATTTGCGAACTTGCTGCGTACCGAATTGTCGAATAGCTGGTAAACAGCCTTGCCTCTTTCCGTCGTACCAAATGCAGTAAGAACAATGGCGGGAAGCTCTTTAAGCTTTATTCGCCGTCTGTACTTTTTGATGTGCATGTTTTTAACCTTCTGATTTCATCTTTCGCAACCATCCAATGACAAGAAGTCCGATAAGACCAAGCACGATAAGAATTACTGCCCAGGCAGCGCCGGAACTGACAATTGTCGTGTCCGCTTGCTTTTCCTCAACCATCTCGTATCCTTCAATCCTCTCCTTTTCAGGCTTGCTTTTAATCACCTTTTCTTCCTCTCGGATCTCTTCTGTAACCTTGGCAAGTTTCTCTTGTAATCCTTGTCTCTTCTTTACTGCCTCCTCCAGACTCATCCCCGTTGCTTTGGAGATAATTGCCTGGAATTGATTGACCAGTTCCGGAGACAGAAGCCCGGGTAAAGAAATAATATTGACCACCATCTGATTCAAGGCCGGGTTGTTACAGCTATGCTCACAGCAGGCAACGCCTTTTGCAATAACACTTATTGCATACTCTTTGGCCAGGTCCTTTTTGATCTGGTCGGGAGCATTCCAGTATTTTTTTCGTATTGCCTCAAGCATCCTCGCATTGATAGACTGCATTGCCCACGGGTTATGCTCATCAAAGAATTCCTTCAGGCCAAGGTCATATTTATCTTGAACATAGACTTCATAGACCTGCTCCCACTTGGTCTTATCAATAGCAAAAGGAGCGGTGACCTGCCAGCCCCACATATATTCCACAAATTTATCTATCTCCCTTGCTCCGGCATAATTTTCTTTTTTCATCCCTTTAATCCACTCGGGATTAAGATAGCGAGCGCGCAGTTCTTCTCCAATGGTCTTTTCAATATCCTCGATACGCAGCTTCCTTCTATCTTCCTGGCGTGAGATAAGCACGTCAGGATACTCGCCGCTCACCCGTTTTACGGCTAAAGAAAGACCGCCCAGGTACTGGAAGACATCATCGTTGTCCATAGTCATATAAAGATTGCTTGACCTGGTATGCATTGTAACCTTTATATCTTCCAGGTTCTTCTTGTACGCGGATTTAAGCGGTTTCCCCCATACCCCTTTGCCATATCCAAAAGAGACCATATTGATAAAGACATCAGCAATCTCTTCATCCTTTTCCCATAACCCGCTGGCCGGGATAAGTTCGTCTATTTTCGTGCCGTAACTGCCGGGCATGGCTGAAAAAACCCTTATCTTGCTCAAGCTTTCCGCATCCTCCTTTGAATACCCTTTTTCCAGGAGATAATCCTTTATCTTGCGGTTGTGTCCGGCAATAAAATTCTCCACATCCTTTAATTGACTTGCCTGGCGCACTGCCTCATCCACAAGAAGAATAACATTGGGGAAAGAGTCTCTGAAGAGACCTGATGCCTGAATATGAATATCTATCCTCGGCCGTTTAAGTATGGCGCCTGGAACAGGTTCAACGCCGATTACCTTATCGTTCTTATCCCACAGAGGCTTCATTCCCAATAGATATAGAGCCGTACCAACCTGCGTGCCTTCATTACGCTGGAGTTCCGTGCTCCACAACACGAGACCGATCTTGTCCGGATATTCTCCTTTTTGCCTGAGATATTTTTCCACCATCTCTTCAGCCATCTTTTTCCCTATGATATAAGCATCTTTTGAAGGAACCTTTGCCGGGTCAAACCCATAAAAATTCTTTCCTGTGGGAATGGCCTCGACATTTCTCAAGGGGTCGTTTCCCTCACCTGGTGGGATGTATCTCCCTTTTAGACCGGCAATAAGACGATTCAATTCCAGGGGACAGGAGCTCAGTTTCTCCCTGATTTCTCTGACTGGAATATCCTCGTTTCTTTCCCTGATCAAAAGGCTGAACTCTTCGAGCGCCTCTCCTTTGGGCGAAACCCCGAATGTGTGCAATCCGTATGGGATATTCGCCTCCTGCAATTCGATAAGATAATGTTCAATCTTCTCCACTGCCGCGTCGTTTATCTCTTCGAGAAGAAGGTCCTTGTCCACGCCCAATTTTCTTACAACTTCTTCAATCCTTTGCAATTTCCCCATGGCCAGGGATTGGTCCCTGGTCAGGGCATCGTTATATTCGTCAATGAGACCGGCCAGGGCACGGTACTCTTCATACGCCCCGGCCCTTTTCATCGCTGGAATGAGATGGTCGATAATCACTCCCCTGCCCCGCCGTTTTGCCTGTATTCCTTCACCAATATTATCCACGATATAGGGATAAAGATTGGGCAGATCCTGAATGAGAACTTCCGGGGGACAGGACCGGCTCAAGCCTGCCTGTTTCCCGGGAAGCCATTCGTGGGTGCCGTGTTTTCCGAGATGGATGACTGCATCCGCTTGAAACTCTGTTTTCAACCAGAGATAAAAGGCAGTATATTGATGATGTGGCCAGAGCTGGGTGGAATGATAAAGTTTCATCGGGTCATCACCCCATCCCCGCGTCGGCTGGGGAAGAAGGATAATATTCCCCAGGTTCACGCAGGGTATAACAATTTTACCGTCCCTGATCATTATCTCTGAATCTTCAACATTACCCCATTCTTTCTCTAATTCCTGTCTATAGGTCTTATCTATTCCCCTGTACCATTCAAGGTATCTGGAAACAGGAATCTGAATGACCTGTTTACAGGCAAGAAGTTTTTCAAGTTCATCCGGGGCCCAGGTGCCGATATTACGTCCACTTTTAAGGACAAGCTTCTTAATGTCTTCTTCTGAAGGGAGTTCCCGGTTGATTGTATAACCTTGCTGTTTCATTTTTTTCAGCATTATCTCCAGGCTCCTGAAGACATTAAGATAACTTGCGCCGACATTCTGTTTCCCCGGGGTATGATTGTAATAGATAATGGCTATCTTCTTATCTTTATTTGCCTTGACTTGAAGATTTCTCCACGCCTTTATCCGTTTGATAATAAACTTGATATTTTCTGCAATAGGTTTATGTACATAAGTCTCTCTGCCGGTATCCTCGTTTTTAAAGGCCACCCGTCCACCAAGAACAGATGGTTCAATCAGTCCATTAAATTCCGGAATGCATATCGCATGCGAGATTTCCATCGGACCTAACCCTTGAGGGGATTTTTCCCATTCAGGAATGGTCCGCGAAAACATCCTCATGGCATTTAGAAGCGGGGCTTCCAATCTTATTAGATTTTTCTTTGTGTTCTCATCATCAATAGCGGCGAATTTAAAGGAAAGGGCACAGATAATATCAACCCGAGTTTTCCCCTGTTGATCGAAAAAGAATTTCTCCGGGGCAAGATATGACGGATAGGAATAGACAGGCAGGACATTAATTCCATTTTTCTCTATGTTTTCTATGAGCGAACCGACAATCTCTCCTGTTTCACCAGGGAAGACATAGGAAGAAAAATCAGGTATCCCTACCCAGAAGCCATCCTCTTTATAGAGACCTTTTCCTTTGTACCAGGAGAGATACGCCTTGAAATCGGTGAAGATCTTGTCACTTTTGGGGTGGAATATCCCGGTCTTGGGCAGAGTCAAAGGCTCTCCATGGCTTATGTCAAGACCACAGTCACGATTAAGGAGAAAAAGAAGAAGGTTCTTTATGTTCTCTTTTATAGCCGGGTTATAGTACTGTTTTACTTTTGGGTCAGATAAGATTTTGTCTGACTTTTTAGCCCCGTGACGAACGCCGTAGATCTTTGTCTTTTCAAGGTTCGCGCTTTTCAGAACATATTCCGCCAGGCTCCGATACATAGTATCAACAATGAGAATCTTTGACTGCTTAACAATCTGTTCATCGATCTTCCGGTTTTCCAGATCCTGATTGGTATAGAAGTAAAAGTCATACCGGTTGGCCACTTCCGGAATTTTAACCACCTCGGAAATAGCCTCGCTTACCTTAAAAGAATTCGACACGCCTATAAGCAGAGTAATCTTTTCCTTGTTCTGTGCTACTACCTGAGAAGATACTGAAATAGACACACAAAAGAGAACTATACCCATCCACCCTGCCCTGGTTTCCGGCCTCTGATTTACAAGATCACTATTCCGGCACATAAATCATCCTTCCATCCTTCAGTTGATAGGCTATCCCTAATTTTGTTCCCTCTTCGCCCCCAACCTTTCGGTCAGTCACCTTTTCGACCTTGATCTCTTTCCCTTTTTTGGTAATGATTTCTAATTGCCCCTCCTTATTTTTTTTCACTATGGTGATCTCCGTTTTTTCAGAAAAAAAATCCAGAATCTGGTAGGCAGCCATGAGGGAAAGGAGCAATGCCACAATAAACACAAGTGCCACGTCAAAAAGATTGGCCACGCCGTGCAGAGGCTCTTCCTGTCTTGCGCCCAACTCGCTGACCCGCCGTCTTCTTTTCAAATACTTCATGATTTTCCTGTGGTG
>MAXM01000322.1 GCA_001751015.1 Desulfobacterales bacterium C00003106 | reverse complement strand
TCCGTGAGCCGCTCTATTTCAAGGCGCCTTTCAGGCACGATTTCGGGCGACTACAGACGAGACGCGTATGCGGAGACAGAAGACGACCGCACGGACTATACGTGGACAGGGACGGCGGACCTGACCTGTGAGATATTCACCTGGATGCTGACATCCCTGACATACTTCCATCGGAATCGGGATTCGAGCACGGATGAGAATGACTTTACAGAAAACAGCGTCATGTTCACCATTAGCCTAACCACAGACCCATACAGGTTTGGGAATTAGCCCACTCGTTGACCACTCGACCATTTAACTATTTGACAATTCAACAATTCAACAACAATACCTGCTACAAAAACAGGAATGCCCAATGAAAGGGGGACGAGAGAACATGAACCACAAGCTGTTCAAAAAGAAGATTAAGGATCATAAGGCAAGAGTAGGTGTGGTCGGCCTCGGGTACGTGGGGCTGCCGTTGATTATGGAGTTTTGCAGGGTCGGCTTTCCTGTATGCGGTTTTGACGTTGATGAAAACAAGACAGAGGCTCTCCTTGCCGGAAAAAGCTATATCAAGCACATCACCGCCAAAGGCGTATCAGAAATGGTAAAGACAGGGCGTTTCGACGCCACCACGGATTTCGCGAGGCTGAAAGAAATGGACGCGATCATCATCTGTGTTCCTACCCCTCTCACCCGTCACAGGGAACCGGATATATCGTATATCCTCAGCACAGGCCAGGAAATCGCACCGAGCCTGAAAAAGGGGCATTTGATAATCCTGGAGTCTACGACCTATCCGGGCACTACCAATGAAAAACTACGCCCTGTCCTTGAACAGAACGGTCTGCGGGCAGGAAAGGATTTCTATCTTGCCTACTCCCCGGAACGAGAAGACCCCGGCAATCCGGTCTACTCGACCCGCAAGATCCCAAAGGTTGTGGGAGGCTTTAACAAGGAAAGCCTTAATCTGGCATGTGCGCTTTACGGGGAGTTTGTTGTCAAGACCGTGCCGGTATCGTCTACTGAGACAGCCGAGGCGGTCAAGCTCACCGAAAACATTTTCCGGAGCGTTAACATAGCCATGGTCAACGAACTCAAGATGATTTATAGCAAGATAGGAATCGATGCCTGGGAGGTGATTGATGCGGCAAAGACCAAACCTTTTGGTTTCATGCCCTTCTATCCCGGTCCCGGCCTTGGAGGGCACTGCATCCCGATAGATCCATTCTATCTCACATGGAAGGCCCGGGAACACGAATGCGCAACGCGATTCATAGAACTCGCGGGTGAAGTCAACACCAGCATGCCCGAGTACGTGATACACAGGCTGATGGAAGGGCTTAACAGGCACAAGAAGAGTATCAATGGATCAAAAATACTTGTAATTGGTATTGCATACAAGAAGGATGTAGATGATGACAGGGAAAGCCCTTCATACAAGCTAATCAGTATTCTGAGAAAAAAGGGAGCCAAAACCGATTACTATGATCCCTTTGTGCCCGCCATCCGACCCAACAGGGAGTATCCCGAACTGGCCGGACAAAAGTCAATCAAATGGAACATAAAAAGGCTGATCAGATATGATGCTGTACTCATCGCGACAGATCATTCAGAGATTGATTACCAGGCGCTGGTAAAGGGATCAAATCTGATTGTGGATACGCGGAATGCCACAAGAGACATAAAGACAGGCCGAAAAAAGATTATCAAGGCATGATTAGTCGAGTGGTTGAATGGTCAAGTGGTCAAGTGGGATAGAGAGGGGGTTTCCGGGCGGATAGTGTGAATAGCATACAGAAGAATATCCTTGTCACCGGAGGCGCCGGGTACATAGGCAGCCATGCATGCAAGGCGCTTGCCCTGTCCGGCTATACACCGATTTCTTACGACAACATGGTGTACGGCCATACCCGGGCTGTGAAGTGGGGGCTGCTTGAAAAAGGCGACATCCTGGACCGGGACCGGCTGAATGAAGTAATACTCAAGTACAAACCCGCGGCTGTTGTCCACTTTGCCGCTTATGCCTACGTGGGAGAATCTGTTGAGAATCCCGGGAAGTACTACAGAAATAATGTTGCGGGGACATTGACCCTGGTTGAGGCCGTGCGCGACCATGGAATCGACAAAATAATCTTTTCAAGTACCTGCGCTGTTTACGGCAACCCCAAATCAATCCCGCTTGCAGAAGACCATCCTCAGTCTCCTGTCAGCCCTTACGGCGCATCAAAGCAAATGATCGAACGAATACTGAGCGATTTCGACCACGCGCATGGTATCCGCACGGTATCTCTGCGCTATTTCAATGCAGCCGGAGCAGATCCTGAAGGTGAAGCCGGGGAGGACCACAATCCTGAAACACACCTTATTCCCCTGGTGATTCAGGCGGCATTGGGCCGTCGTTCCCATGTGGAGATTTACGGGACCGATTATCCTACAGCTGATGGAACAGCAATTCGCGACTACATTCATGTAACGGATCTTGCAGATGCCCATGTAAAGGCTCTGTCATATCTTGAAGCAAGAGGCGCAAGCACGGAAATCAACTTAGGCGTCGGCGCAGGGTATTCAGTGCGAGAAGTGATCGCTGCGGTTGAACGCGCAGCAGGTAGGCCTGTCCCTGTCCGGTCAGGTCCGAGACGAGCAGGTGATCCTCCGATTCTCACGGCTGACTCGACAAGGGCTTCCAGTCTCCTTAATTGGCAGCCGCGCTATACTGATCTGGATTACATCGTAGAAACCGCCTGGAAATGGCATTTGGCGCAGGCAAAGAGGGGCTGATTCAGTGGAAACGTCCAACCCATGAGAGCCGGGATCTGTCATATTCTTCTTACCATTGACGTGGAAGACTGGTTCCAGGTCGAAAACTTCAAACAGTATATTTCGTTTTCCTCCTGGCCCTCCCGTGAGTTGCGCGTGGAGAAAAACACGCACCGTCTCCTCGACCTTCTCGATTCAATACCCCACTCACCTAAGGCGACCTTTTTTGTTCTCGGTTGGGTCGCGGATCGTCTCCCGGATCTTGTGCGCGAGATCCATGGCCGCGGTCATGAAGTGGCGTCACACGGGTATTACCACAAGTTATGCTCTCAGGAATCACGTGATGCGCTGAGAAGGGATTTGACTGACAGCAAGAGACTCCTGGAAGATATCATTGGAGCGCCGGTTTATGGCTATCGTGCCCCGAGTTTTTCCATAAGCGGTGAGATTCTTGAATTAATCAGGGATTGTGGCTACAGTTATGATTCAAGTTACAACTCGTTCGAAGGACACAGCAGATACGGGCATGTAGATCTGACTGGAAACAAGAGGAAGGGAATCGCAATCGCAGTACCCGAACTCGTAAATCCCAAATCAAAACCAATGTATGAGCTTCCGATCAGCAACATGAATATGGGCCGTCACGTCCTTCCCTGGGGAGGGGGCGGATACTTCCGCCTGATCCCTTCAGCGCTGTTCAATCTGGGGGTCAAGAGAATCCTGAACAAAGAAAGGGCCTATATCTTCTATATGCACCCGTGGGAAATCGATCCAGGACAACCCGGGGTAAAAGAGGCTTCACGTGTTTTCAAGTTCAGGCATTACATCAATCTAAACAAGACCGAGTCAAAGCTGCTCTCTTTTGCAGGAGCTTTCAGAGGGTGCTGTTTTATCACCTGTCACAAATACCTTGAACAGGCGGTCTGTGCAGAAAATGCCTGGTTTTGATCTTGAACTAAATATAGACCTTCAGATAATTAATTGCACAAGGCTAGAGGGAAAAATTCGAGTAAGGCGTACATTGGGGTACGTTGTCGAGGATTTTGACCGATAACGCCGTGCAATTATTTATGTGAAGGTCTGATGAGGAGTTTTGGGTGTGTTTAAGATTCCAGCCCTTGCAATCTTGATACTTGGTGTGATAAAATATTTTGGGTGAGCGGTTTAGCTGAACCCTGAACCGCTCACTTTAGGTAGTGGTAAGTGTTTGTCTGATTTCCACTGCCATCTTTTTCCTTCTTTCTGCGACACGAGTGCGAACCGCATGTAACTCAAGGGAGCGGAGCTTGTTTTGAAAACAGCAGAAGAAGAATACTGATTTTTTTTTTGAGGGGATCTATTCAAAAGGGTGCATAGGAA
>MAXM01000321.1:2328-2456 GCA_001751015.1 Desulfobacterales bacterium C00003106 | reverse complement strand
TCCATAGTGACCTCACGCTTTTTCCGGCAGATTTCGTGTATCACGGACCTGGCCAGAGACATGTCAATCTTTAGGTTGAGCAAAGACGACTTGGCCAGGATTCCGGCAATGCCGCTTTCTATCTGTCG
>MAXM01000321.1:250-2217 GCA_001751015.1 Desulfobacterales bacterium C00003106 | reverse complement strand
GATTTGGGTTCATCTTCGGGATTTCATCCAGTGGATAGCGGCTTGCGAAGATGAGTTTTTTGTTGGCGTCGAAAAGGGCGTCGAGTGTAAAGGATATCTCGTCCTGTATCTTATGCTTTCCACTCAGAAACTGGATGTCATCCAAGAGAAGGAGATCGCATTCGTTGCGGTATTTTGTCTTAAAGGCTTCGATCCTGCCGTTCTTGAGAGAAGCGACCATTTCATTGGAAAAATTCTCTGCGGTAACATAACAGATGCGCGCGCCCTGCTTTTCCTGCAATACTTTGTTTCCTACTGCCTGAGAAAGGTGGCTTTTGCCGAGGCCGGTATCAGCCATCATGAAGATGGAATTGTAGCAATGATTTCTTTCGGTTGCCAGCGTAAGCGCCGAGGTATAGGCAAAATCGTTGCACAGTCCCACTACAAATCGGCCAAAGGTAAAGCTTGGTCGCAAGGTGTAAGGACCATTTTGAGGCCGGGCCGGGATATTAGGGAGGCGAAACTGATGCTGCGCAGTAGACTGCTTTTTGTTGTCAGGGGTCTCTGCTATTCTCAGGTCTATATGAATTCCCTGCCCAAGAATCTTCTCTGCCTCGTGTCGGATTATTCCCATAAAGTTGCCGGTAATCCATTTTTGCGAAAAGGGATCAGGGCATGAAATTACAAGCTTATTTTCCTTTTCGTCAAGCAAGGAGAGCGGATCGATCCACAGCATATAGGTGTTGTGCGGGACCTTACGATGTACGGACATTTTTATTTCGTTCCACATACTTTGCATAGCACTCCATGTTGGACAACAATTGAATTAATAGACCGGCAACGCCGGAAGAACAGCGCGAGGGAAATCCGGTGGCGGATCATCTCAGGACCGTGGCCAATATCGCAGCCACGCGCTTCAGCTTGAACTCTATCCCACTAAAATGTAAATAGAAGTTGGTGTTTATCCACGATTCTTGACAGTGTAGAGGAAAACAGGGGTGAATGTCTGAAACATATGAGCCTGTTTAAGCCCCTTCATGTTTTTTGTCAAACCGCGAAGTTGTCTATTTCCCGATGGCTTGTGAAATAGTTTTCAGCAACGCTAATCAATTGAGATTACAAGTTAAACTTATTGCAGACATTGTAACCGTTATGATTTCCAGCCATTTCTTGTCAAGGATTTGTTTAAGTGTTTTGAAAGGGTTGTCCAAATCTGCCGGCATTGTTCACAACTATCCTGTCTCTTAATACCTCCTTTTTTCTGCGATTTGGTAGCTTTTTCAGAAAAAAATGAGGCCAAAAACAAAAAAAATATAACACAGCGAAATTACATCAGTTCTTGTTGTCAACATGGCAACCTATTGCCTGTCAGGCAACTATGTTGTCAAAAACCAGGTCAAGGGAGATCAGGTTCCTGTGTTGAAATATCAATCTGCTTGGGAACGGGGACGAAAAGTAATTGCCGGTAATATATTTTTTTGGTACGTTCATTATTGTTGGACGCAAATGTTCTTGCGGGGGAGGAGACGGCATGAATTGACCTTTCCCCACAATTCATGAAATAGCGAAAGAGAAGCCATCTCAATGAAAAAACTGACTGTTGCTCTTCTTTCAGGCGGCATTTCGCCTGAAAGGGATGTTTCATTAAAAAGCGGGGATGAGGTATTTCGGGCATTAGATGAGGAAAGATACCTGGTTCGGCGGTATGATCCTGCAACCGATCTTGATCGATTAGTTGCAGATGCCGCTCATATCGATATCGCGCTGGTGATCCTTCATGGTCCTTTTGGCGAAGACGGGACCATACAGGGTTTTCTTGATATGCTCAATATTCCGTATCAGGGTTCAGGCGTGCTGGGAAGCTCCGTTGCCATGAACAAGGCGGTGGCCAAACGTCTTTATCAGAACGCCGGGCTACTGGCGCCGCCCTACAAGGTCATGAAAAAGGGGGAGGACTGCAGTTTTGCTGAGATAGCAGATGAGATAGC
>MAXM01000321.1:0-152 GCA_001751015.1 Desulfobacterales bacterium C00003106 | reverse complement strand
ATGCACATTGTCGGAGATGAAACGGAATTTGAAAAGGCCGCAGAAGATTCCTTTCGATATGATATTCATGTGATGGCGGAAGCGTATATAAGAGGACGTGAGATCACAGGGTCCGTGCTCGGAAATGAAAGGCTCACACTCCTTCCAATTGT
>MAXM01000320.1:3364-4743 GCA_001751015.1 Desulfobacterales bacterium C00003106 | reverse complement strand
TGATGCATAGTTGAGGAAGTTATTTCGTCCCAGTTCCAAAGCATAAGAGGCTGAACAAATGGATACAGAAGAAGCAAAAAAAACGATTCTGGAAGCGCTTAAGAAGAAAAAAGGCAAATCAAAATTCTACCTCAAGGATTATTACAAGATGCTTCCTGATGAGAAACCCAGGGCCGTAAAGAAGATAGTAAATCAGATGGTTACAGAAGAACTGCTTGAGTACTGGTCAAGCGGCAGCACAACCATGATAGGTCTCAAGGGCGTCGGCAAGCAGGCAGGGACCGAGGAAGGCGCGTAGATTATTATTATAAAGCTATGAGAGTCTTTCCCCGGTTGATTATCTCCGCCCTGCGGGGCGGTTCCGGAAAGACGCTTTTTTCTCTGGGGCTTATTGCGGCCCTGCGAAAGCGGGGCATATTCGTAACCCCGTTCAAAAAGGGTCCGGATTATATCGACGCAGGGTGGCTGGCTCTTGCGGCCGGTCAACCCTGCCGTAATCTTGACACCTTTTTTGCAAGCCGGGACCAGGTTCTTTCCTCGTTTAGAAGGCACGCCGTTATTAACGGGGCCTCTGTCATAGAGGGAAATCGTGGGCTCTATGACGGAATCGATCTGGAAGGGGCTACCAGCACGTCCGAGCTTGCAAAGCTTATTCAATCTCCTGTCATTCTTACGCTTGACTGTACCAAGAGCACGCGCACGGTAGCCGCAATGGTCTTGGGATGTCTTCGTTTTGACCCGGACGTGATGATACGGGGGGTCATCCTCAATCGGATCGCAGGTCCGCGTCACGAAAAGATACTATCGAAATCGATTGAACACTATACAGGCGTCAAGGTGATCGGCGCCGTGCCCAAGCTGAAAAAGAATACTTTTCCCGAACGTCACATGGGTCTGATACCGACCTATGAATCCCCGGAGGCAAATCAATCAATACAGGCCGCGGCAGAGGTTGCCGAGAAATATCTCGATATGGTCGGTCTGCTTGAGGTAGCCTCAAACGCCCCGGATGTTCCAAGGTCAGAGACCTCAAAGATAGAAGCCGTTCCCATTGAACATTCCAACGAACAACCTACTCAGACAAATCAAAAAATTCGAATAGGGATCATAAGGGATTCCGCATTTCAATTCTACTATCCCGACAATCTCGAAGCCCTTGAGGCGCGGGGCGCTGAACTCGTGTTTATGAGCGCCCTGTCTGATCCAAATATACCTGAGATTGACGCCATGTACATCGGGGGAGGTTTTCCTGAAACCCAGGCCGCGCAATTGTCCGCAAATATCTCCTTTCGCGAAGGGCTCGGAGAACTGGCAAAAGACGGACTTCCAATATATGCCGAATGCGGCGGGTTGATGTATCTTGGCGAGGAGCTGATACT
>MAXM01000320.1:3155-3332 GCA_001751015.1 Desulfobacterales bacterium C00003106 | reverse complement strand
CACGGATACACGAAATTGACGGTCGACCGTGAGAATCCGTATTTCAAGGTCGGCACAAGGCTGCGCGGCCATGAATTCCGTTATTCCAAGGTTCTGGAGTGGCGCGGAAAGCCGGAAGACCTTGCGTTTCGATTAGAACGGGGCAGGGGGTTTTATGAGAAGCGGGACGGCGTGTGC
>MAXM01000320.1:0-3029 GCA_001751015.1 Desulfobacterales bacterium C00003106 | reverse complement strand
GTTTGTTGGCAGTGATGCTTGTTTTGGGCTCTGTGACTGCGTCGGCAGCGGATCAGACCGATGATGCGGACAAGGGGGATGCCGCAGCTCAAGCAATGGAAGAAGATGCCGCGGAACCGTTACCAGGAATCCTGATCGATGAACCGGTATTTGATTTTGGTTCTCTGTACGAAGGCGACCCCGTAGTTCATACCTTTGTAATCAGAAACAAGGGAGACGCCGGTCTTGTTATTGAAAAGGTCAAACCGGGCTGAGGCTGCGCCACTGTCTCGTTCACGAGACAGATCCCTGCCGGTGGTCAGGGGGAGGTAACAGTCAAGGTCAAGACAGCGGGTATTGCCGGGTCTATCAAGAAAAACATAGGTATTTTTACAAATGATCCAAAGACCCCGCGGGTTGTTGTTTCGGTAAAAGGGGAAGTGAAATTCTATGTTATGGTCAGACCAAGGCAGGTCAATCTCTCCGGGATTCTGGATTCCGGCCGCAAGCTTGTAAAGAGAGTGCAAATCATCCCGGGTGACAACGTGGACCTCAGGATAACAAAGATCAGGTCGGAAATCACAAAGGAGGTCCAATACCAGCTTGATTCAGGCAAGAACAAGGGAGAGTATCTCCTGACCGTCGAAAACATACGCACAGCGCCCGGACGGTATCACGGAAAGATCATCATAGAAACGAATCTGACCCAGAAGCCGGAACTTGTTCTCAATATCTATGGCAACATACGCAGCAAGATCGAAAAACCGGGATCCGTGCGCGGAGAAACAAAAACAGGGCGCCCGCAGCCAGGGGATAAGAGATGAACCGTGTCAAGGCAGTGATCTTTGATTGTGACGGTGTTATGTTTGATTCAAGGGGGGCGAATGAGGCATACTACAATCAGATATTGAAGCGCTTTGACATGAAAGAGATGGATGCTGACGAATCCGATTTCACGCACATGCACACTGTTGAGGAATCCATAGCTCATATCTTCAGGGACGCCCCCGGCCTTGTCGGTCCAGCCCACGGATACCGCAGGGATATGAGCTACATCCCCTTTATCGCACACATGAAGATGCATCCCTATCTCATAACATTTCTTCAATACCTCCGTCCCGCCTATAAAACAGCCATTTCAACCAACCGGACCGATACCATGAAGCATGTCCTTGCAACCCACGGGCTTGAGACCTATTTTGATCTTGTTGTGTCGGCGCTTGATGTGAGTCATCCAAAACCACATCCTGAATCATTGGAAAAAATCCTGGACCATTTTGAGATAATGCCGAAAGACGCGCTCTACATAGGTGATTCCGAAGTGGATGAGGCAGCGTCAGCGGCGGCGGGAGTGCCTCTTGTGGCATATCAGAACAAGAGTCTTGAAGCCGAATACTACATAGAACATTTCAAGGAACTCGAAGAAATTATTGAGGGTTATTCTTGAAGGTTATTCTGTTCCCGTTTCGTTTAAGGAGGAGCAACAATGAAAAAAGGGGCTGTTTTTTTTGTGATTCTTCTCTGTTTGGCTGTGGGCTGTGCTATTGATCAACAAGGCCTGAATCCTGATGAGATTTCTGACAAGTTTGAAACAATCGGAGAACTGAATAAGGAATTAGCGGTTGCGGAAGAAGACGGGATTGATATCTTTGCTCCTGACGGGTTTCTTGAAGCGAGGAGACTCTATACCGAGGCGTATCAGATGGCAGGCGATGGAAAAACGGACGAGCCCGTTCAGCTTGCGGAAAAGGGCCTGAGTGTTCTGAGCCAGGCGAAAAGCGATGCCGTGCGTGCGCAGGAGACTATGTGGGAGGTCATTGATGTCAGACAACGCGCCCGAAATGCAGGGGCTCCCGAGCTGTTCAGCGATAGATACGAATCAGCAGAGAACAAACTTGTCGAGGCAAGCCGCCTGATAGAAGAGGGCGACATTGCCAAGGCAAAGAATCTTCAACCTTCGTTGATCAATTCTTACAATCAAATGGAAATAGATGCCTTGAAAAAGGGGGTTGTAAGCCTGGCGAAGGCATCGCTTCAACAAGCGAGGGATGAAGGCGTCAATGACTATGCGCCTGTAACCTTCCGCAAGGCCGAGACGGAACTCAACATGGCGACTGCGATTCTTGAAACAGATCGCACCAAGACGGAAAAAGCGAACGCGCATGCCAAACTGGCGACTGAAATGGTGAACAGGGCCACACAGATAACAGAACTTGCCAGGATGTTCAAACGGCGCGACTATACCCGGGAAGACTCAATCCTCTGGTATCAAAAGCAATTGTGCGAGATCAATAAACCGCTTTCAAGTAAACTTGACTTTCAGGAACCGAATCATCTTGTTATCCGTTCTCTGCATGATGCAATCATTGCACTGGTGGAATCTCAGAAGGAAGGGCAAAAACGTATAGGCGAATTACAGGCTGAACTCAAAGATCTGCACGAGAAACATGAACTCGAATTGTCAGATCAGGCAAAAAGGCAAGCGGAGATAGACCGTCTGAAGCAGGAAGCTGATAAGAGGTTTCAACGTGTGCAGTCGTTATTCACGCCGCAAGAGGCAGAGGTCTACCGAAAGGGGGATAATGTCTTAATAAAGGCGCATGGCTTCTATTTTACACCTGGCGACGCAGAGATCAAGACGATGAATTTTCGCCTTTTGAACAAGCTGATTACCGCTATTCGGGAATTTGCCGGGTCAAGGATAGGGCTGTCAGGACATACGGACTCGACCGGGAGCGCAGAGGCAAATCTGCTGCTTTCGAAAAAAAGGGCAAAAAATGTGGCTGATTTTATGATAAACGTTGGCCACGTTAAGCGGACGGATATTACCGTGAATGGATATGGGGAAACAATGCCGGTTGCGAGCAACAAGACCGAGGAAGGCCGCGCCAAGAATCGTCGTATTGAGGTCTTGATTGTCAACGATTAGGAACGGGGACGAAATAACTTCCTCAACTATGCATCACAGCTTCAGGCCACCTTTGCCCGATCTCAAATCACAAAAATATCAAAATAGCCCGCTATTCCATCAACTTTTGTGATTTGAGATC
>MAXM01000319.1 GCA_001751015.1 Desulfobacterales bacterium C00003106 | reverse complement strand
GGTGTCGCCGGGGAACGGGAACGAGATAACTTTTCCAAGTAGGCGCATACGGTTACGGTATCACTATTCATACATGTGTCAACGATTATTTCGCAAGGTGGAAAAGCTCCGAACTTCAGACCTTCCTGAAAAATCATTTGACAAAATGCCTGTCAATTCTTACAGGATGGGTATTGTTTGCAATATGGTATTCAGGTGTATAGACTGAAGGTAGAAGGCTAATAGGGACAAATCATAGGTGATCACACAAAACTGCGGGCATTTGAGTTGGCTGACCGAAAGCGATATGGTGACGTGATGAAAAAAATAACCGGGGTTGCCGGCTGTGGACTCCTTTTCTTTTTCCTGCTTATCTTTATTGCGCCTTACTCTATAACCCTGAAGCCTGTGCAAACAGCGCTTAAACAGCAATTGGAGAGCCGGCTCAATCTTCGGTCAGACTTTGACAAGATTTCATGGGCCTGGTTTCCCGGGCCCTGCATCTCCTTTTCAGGCATAGAAGTATCAGATGATCGCTTTGAGACAACGTTGCCCTGTGGGACTCTTTTTGCAGACTGGACAGGATTGCTTTCCGGAAAACCGGAAATAGAAATTGAACTGCATGATCCTGATATAGTCATCAAGACCCTGAGTAAATCAGGTTCGGATGCAAAGACCTCTTCCGCTCACAAGAAAAAACCGATCCTCCCTTTAATAAGAGTCGTTGTTAAAAACGGCCATATCCTTCTGCCCTCAGACGGGTTTTTCAAGGCCCTGGCAAATCAGACTCCACAGCTTGAAATCTTTGATCTTGATGCGGCCGTGTCAGTAGCCCCGAATGCGTTTGATCTGAAAAGCGCTTGCAGGCTCACCTTTGCAAAAAAAATCAATGCCGACGTCAGTTTTAAAAAACAGAAGCAAAAAGAATATGACGGCCTGAAAACATACTGGAATCTGGATATTCAGGGGCAAGAGATAAACCTCACTGAAGTAAATGAAAAGATTATGCTGCTGTTTGGAAAAAACGATGTGGCAAAACTGGTTTGCGGCATTGTGCGGGGCGGCGGAGCAAAAACCGGGGGGTATGTTTTCAGTGGCTATACCGGGGATTTTGAGAGGCTTGATTCCATGGTGATTACGGCTTTTGCAGATAATGCAACTATACGGATCCCGGAAGTAAACCTGCATCTTGAAAACGCTACAGGACCGGTAAGAATTGAAAACTCGGTGCTGACCGGCCGGAATCTTTCAGCAAAACTTGGAAATTCCAGGGGCAGGAACGGCATCCTTGAGCTGGACCTCGATGGCAATGACCCCGGCTTTAACCTGGATCTCGATCTTGATGCCGATATTTCCGAACTGCCTGCCTTGCTGCGCGACAACATCTTCAGAGAAAATGAAGAGGTCAAAAATGAACTTGCCAGGATGAAAAGCGCAAAAGGGAGAGCTCAGGGCAGGCTCAGTCTCGGTGACAAGCTGGCAAGACTGAAAACAAAAGTAGCAATCTATGATTCAGACAGCAGTATTGGATACCAAAGGCTCATCTATCCTGTTGGAATCAGAAAGGGAGTTATTGAGATATCTCCGGACAAGTGTGCCTGGAGCAGTATTAACGGAAGTATCGGCCCGCATCTTATTCATGACACAAAGGGATCTGTCCAGTGGGCCGGCGCAGTCAGGCTTGACATTGAAAAAACTGATGCCGACCTGGAATCAGGCCCCCTGTTTGAACAGTTGAAATCCTGGCCGCGATTGAAAAAGAGACTAACCCCCATGATTCACTCAATCAAAGGAGGCCTTGAGATAAGAGGGTTGCAGGTTAAGGGCGCTGTGCGTGATTTGGAAAACCTGAAATACAATATGACGATAAATACTAAGAACCTGGATATACATACCCCTTTTCTGCCGGGACCCGGCCTGATCAGAACCGCAAACGCAGAAGTCGGAAATGACAAAATCCTCATATCAGACTGCAGGATGGATATTTCCGATCAGCGTCTGGATATAAAAACGGACCTGGATCACGCATTCTGGAAGGATTTCAAGGGCAGCCTGGAATTGAAAGGGACTTGTAAAGAGAATCTTGGCCAGTGGATAAAGACAAAGGGCTGGATACCGCTTCTCTATTTCCCCCGCACACCATGCACTATTGATCCGATGATTCTCTCATTTCAGAAAAACGGGATGAGCGTAAAAGGAACCCTGATTACAAAGCAGGATCAGAAAAACGAGATTAAGACCCGGATAGACCTTGAAATGGGCAAAAACAGACTGATACTCAAAGAGCTGATAATCGATTCTCCTGAAGAAAAAGCAAACCTGTGGATAGATCTCGACACGTCAGATGGCAGCATAGACGCCGGTTTTAAGGGAAGCCTGAGCAGGGATACGTTATGCCGGATTCTCGAGAATAACAGGCTGTTGTCAGGCAAGATAGGGGGTGACTGCAAGCTGAAGTACTCTTTCACTAAACCTGACATACATGGGTTCAGCGGGTCTCTTGAAATGGCCGGGTTCAGTTTTTATTCCGGAGACGATATGATCAGAATCAATAATGCAAAGATAAACGGGCATGAATCGTTAATAGAAATAGAAGGTGCGTCTCTGGCGCTTAATAATGAACTGGTACTTGCCGACGGCCGGGTTGCCTTGTTTGAGGCAGATATCGTGATTGATCTGAATATTGAGTCGGATTATGTTTCCACCAGTAATCTTTTACGAGTCTTCGAATCCTTGAAAAAAGTACAATCTCACAGTGATGATTCCCGAACTCACCGGGAACAACCGGAATCCGGGTCATCAGCACATACCGCACTGTCCGGGCACTCTGTTACAGGTGATATCAATTTTAATTTTGAGCAGTTTGAATACAATCCGGACATATCCGATAAATCCCCGGAGACCGAAAAATACGTATGGGATAATCTTTCAGGAAAGATAACTCTGAAAGAAGAAGAAAGAGTGTCGGTTTCCGTTGTTACAGGAGAGATCTGCGGTATTCAAACAACCGGCGTCCTGAACAAAGCGCCTGATCGAACATCCTTGAAGGTTTCTACAGACAAAAAAGTCAAGAATGATTTACAGGAATTATTTGCATGCATTGGCATAAAAAAGCAGAACATGACAGGTCTGTTTTCTCTTGATGCAAAGATTGAAGGTGTTCCGGACAACTGGGACAACGGACATGTTGAGTTTGAATGTAATAACGGAAAGATAAAAAATTTCACAGCCCTATCAAAGCTGCTCACTATTGTCAACGTGGCGGATCTGTTTTCATTACACGGGATCAAGGATTTCTTTTCCACGGGCTATCCATACTCGAAGGCGAAGCTGACAGGGAAGATATCAGACAACAGCCTCATCATCAATGACTTCTATATGATAGGTAACGGACTGAACATGTTCGCCAGCGGAACAATCAGCTTCAACAAGCAAATGGATATTATTGTGCTTGTAAAACCCTTTAAGGTCATTGATTCTATTCTTACTGTCATCCCCTGGGTGGGAATGGATCTTGGCGACGGCCAGAAAGCCATTGCATTGATTCCCATTCAAGTCAAAGGGAGAATAGGAGACCCTGAAGTGTCGTTGTATACCGGTAAACACCTCAATCTTCGCCAGAAACACGTACGTGATTTTTTCAAGAAAACGGCTTCATTGCCATAGAAGATATATCGCTCTTTTGTATCGGGAGACTCCGGCAATGTCAAATGACGATTGAAGAAGGATAATTATTATGTGCCCCGTTCAAGTTATGTTGATATAATTAAAATATGATATCAACCTGCCGAGGCGGTTTGAGTTACCGACAGCTTTGGCTTTCAAAATGAGCCTTGATGATCAGTACAGCGGGTGGGCATAGATGAAAACGGAAAAACAGGTGGTTGTCATAGGCGGAGGCCCGGCAGGCCTTGTTGCCACTTATGATCTGTCGAAGCGCAAGGTCCCTGTTGTCTGTCTTGAAGCGGATCATGTGCCAGGCGGAATCAGCAGGACTATCGAGTACAAGGGGTTTCGGTTTGACGTCGGTGGCCACCGTTTTTTTTCCAAGATACAGGCGATCAATGACCTCTGGCAGGAAGTCCTGGGCGATGAATTTCTCAGACGTCCTCGCGTGTCGCGCATATACTATAATGGCAGGTTTTTTCACTATCCGTTGCAGCCGATGAATGCCCTGCTCGGTCTCAGTTTTCCATGTTCGGCCCAAATCCTTGGAAGCTACCTCAAGGCAGCAATGTTTCCCGCATCCGAGGAGACGACCTTTGAACAGTGGGTCACAAATCGCTTTGGCTCAAAACTGTACAACGCTTTTTTCAAGACATACACGGAGAAGGTTTGGGGCATTCCCTGTGCCAGGATCAGGGCCAAGTGGGCGGCTCAGAGGATTAAGGGCCTTTCCCTTTGGACTGCCGTGGCAAATGTTCTGCTTAAGCAACAGCAAGTCATCAAGACGCTCATTAATGAATTCAACTATCCACGCCTTGGACCTGGCCAGATGTACGAGACAATGGCGCACAAGGCCGAAAAACTCGGCGGCGAAATACGTTTCGGACACAGGGTCACGGAAATACGACACGATAAAGGTCGGATAACAGGGGTGTGGGTTGCCGGTGGAAATAGCGCAACTCTGGAAGCAGGCACGGATTTCATATCCACCATGCCGGTCACCGAGCTTATCCTGAGGTTGCGACCGGAGCCCCCGAAAAAGGTTATCGATGCCGCCAGGGGGCTCACGTACCGTTCACTGCTCACGATTAATCTGCTTATGAACCGGCAGGAGACATTGCCGGACACATGGATATATGTCCATGATCCTTCCGTGAAGATGGGCCGTATCCAGTGTTTTGCCAATTGGAGTCCGTATATGGTCCCTGACAAGAATCATTCGTCTATGGGTCTTGAATACTTCTGCTGGGAGCAGGATGAATTCTGGTCAATGCCGGACCACGAGTTGATAGCTCTTGGGAAGACCGAAATAGGACGTTTGGGATTGGTTGAACCTGATGCAGTCTTTGACGGTTTTGTCGTTCGTATGCCAAAGTGCTATCCGGTCTATGATGAGGCATACGAAACCCGCCTGGAAACGATAGGGTCTTTCCTGACAGGGTTTGACAATCTGCAACTGTGTGGCCGCTATGGTCTGTTCAAATACAATAATATGGATCATTCCATGCTTACGGCCCTGCTTGCCGTGGAAAATATCCTTGGCGCAAACCATGATGTCTGGTCGATCAATGCAGACGATGAGTATCATGAAAAGGTGAGAAACATAATATAGACCTTCACATAAATAATTGCACGGCGTTATCGGTCAAAATCCCCGACAACGTACCCCAATGTACGCCTTACTCGAATTTTTCCCTCTAGCCTTGTGCAATTAATTATCTGAAGGTCTATAGACTGAGTGAGAACAGGTAGCTCCTACATAATCCCGGCGCTGAAAATCATTGCGGTCAATAGGACAAAACAAGATGCGAATCACATATTTGGATACAACAAAGGGGATTCTTGTTCTTGGAATGGTCTTGGCGCATGTTATTCAATTCTTTGCGGCAGATAATGCCATAATGACCCTGTTTTCCAGATGGACGAATTTAGTCTCCTTTTCTGGTTTTTTTTTCTGTTTCGGCTATGCTTTTTATTTGGCATACCTGAAAAAAGAAAACATCGCAACAGAGAGAATGACAAAGAATTCGTTCAAGATTTTGATAGCCTTTTACATCTCAGCAATTTCTTTCAGACTGTTTATCAATGATTCATTCAGTTTTCTTGTAATCATAGATATCGTTTTACTTTTTGATATACCAGGTTATTCTGAGTTTTTGCTTTCATTTTTTCTTGTTATTCGATTTGCAGTCATATTCTCTGAGTACATAAAGAAAGCTATCTTGAATAAGTCGCTTTTTCTGCTTTCGATTTTTTTCTGCTTTGCATTTACTTTCATTGATTATTCTTCAATCAATAGTCCACAACTCGGGTTGCTGATAGGAACAACAAAATATCCTGCGTTTCCAGTTATTCAGTATCTTCCTCTTTTTCTATCAGGAGCCTTCTTTGCTCATAAGCAGATCGGATTTTCATGGACGTATATGGCACTTGCTGTCTTTGCGATAATTGAATTCATGGCAATAACATTAATAGAAGGGAAACAGCCTTCGAGATTTCCGCCGTCAATATCATGGATCTTGGGCTCATTTGGGTTAGTATACATCTACTATATCTTGTCAATTCTTGTAGACAAGATATCGCACGTGTCAGAATTGTTAAGAACAATAGGCTCCAATGTGTTATACTGGTTATTGGCCAGTAACATATTGATATTCTCCCTAACTCTGAGAATAGAAAGAAAATCATTAACGCTGCATGAAACAATAATAGCTTATCTTATCATAGTATGTGTCATCTATTACCTGAATACAATAACTGTGTCCAAGAAGGTGCTCCAGCGAACTTAATGGGCCGCGCGGGGTCATTCTTGCCATCCAGCCCGTTGGTTCCAGCAGTTGGCTGCGAGACAACCAGCCTATGCACACGTCCACGTGTCTGAAAAAACACCATAGGGTTCGCCCAAAAATAAATTTACATTTTCAGGTGTTGAGGCGCCCGCATGGCAAGGCGCGAGAAGGGCGAATAGCAGGGCTATTTAACCGACGAGCAACGCAGCCATGCGAGATGGATCGACGCATTAAAATGTGAAGTTATTTTTAGGCGAGCCCATAATAAGTCCAACTTCGGAGTTGTCAATGTCGCTGCTCTGACAATATC
>MAXM01000318.1 GCA_001751015.1 Desulfobacterales bacterium C00003106 | reverse complement strand
GAAGAAGACCTTGACTCTGTGATTCAGCTTAACCGCCTTCATTCTTGCCGCCATCAGGTCTCCCATCACCTGCCTCGCAGCTCCGTTTAACCGCCATTTCGGCATTTGAGACAAAAGGCCTGGAACGGCAATGCTGACCACGATGGCAAGAACGGCAAAAGCGACTATGATTTCAATAAGCGTAAACCCTGCCTGTTTATTACGAATCACAATGGATCTCCTGAAGACATGGTTTTACCTAAATTGAGCGATTAGCTGTTAGTCATTAGCGTTTAGCTTTGAAAAATCAAGGCATTACGCTAATTAGAAGTTGCGCCCAATGGGTGAAAGTTTGTAATAGCAAAACATTCTGTAATCATTGAACTAACAGCTAACAGCTAAAGGCTAATCGCTCAACTTAGGTTTTAAGGAGAGGGTCTGTTGATCTATACGCATACTCACCGGGGAATCTTGTCCTTTGGTATCCTCTTGACCCTGACGACTCCATCCGGGCCTTTAATCCTGATCTCCACAAACTCGCTGTTTATTTCTTCCTCAGGTACGTGAAGTCCCTTTCGGATATTTCTTTTGTTCTCGATCCCGGCGCTGTTCTTGATCTGTTTTTCTCTATTATTCGTTGCTGTCTCACGAGCAGATACCGAGACAGTGGTGAAGAGAACGAGCGATAATGATACTATGATTGCGCGATACATTTCTTTCCCTCCATAATGGGCTTGTTAGAATATCGCCTCACGCCAGGAACGGAGTCTTACTCCGAGATTAGGCAGATTCACATTCTCAATATGTATTGTGGCCCCACTCGTCTGGATGATGGCCTGGCTGTTTCGGAGACTTACTACCGGGGCGGATGGAACCCCCTGGCCAAGACTTTTTTTCCTTTCATCCTCTTCTTTCGGATCTTCGAGAAGTGCGTCGCCCGGCCCCCCGGTAAGATAGTTGACCGCCCACAGGTATGAGGTTCCGCCATAGGCGCAAGGATCATCATCAGGAATGAAGCTTGTAAAGAGGACCACACCCGCTACGACTGCCGCCTCGGATGTCACCCTTTCACTCGGACTGCAGGACGCCAGATTGATATACCATCCCTTACATCCGGATATGGAACCGGCGGGCGTCGTCTGATTCGCGAGATCACTACCCTTATATATCTCGCCGAGGTTTTGGTCTATGATGCAGTAAAAGGCCTGCTGCCCGGCAGTGGTCTTATCGTATGTGTCATAGAACTTGCCGGTCCCGAAATAGATCAACGGGTTCGAGTCTTTGTCAGTAGAGACAACCGGTCGGGCGGTTACAGGCTGATCAACACCATCATCAACCGCGTGAAAGAGGAGAGAGCTTGACCACTTTTTGACATCCGTAGGGAGAACATCCAGCTTCCAGATTTTTCCTTTCAGATCCCCTGCATAGACCGTATCTATATAGCCGTCTCCGCAACTATCTATGGCTGTGGGGCTGGTCAGGCAGTTATTTATCTCATCACTCACCTTCCCATGCCAGATTAAACTTCCATCAATGACATCAATGGCGAACATATAACCCTTTGTATCATCATTATCAAAGCCTGACCCGACAAAGGCCGCCCATTTGTCGTCAGAGCCATCCTTGATCTTGCCTACAGCCGGAATTGACCATGTCTCACCCAGATTTTCGTGCTCAAATTCCCACAATACCACGGGGTTGTCCGGGTCGGTCACATCTATGGCGAAATATGTTTCCCCTCCTCCCCTTTCTCCACCAATGAGCGCCGTCTTCCAACCCGTTCCGTTGTATACATCCACGACCTTTGGGGAGAGGTCAACAAAATATTCGTGGCAGTATTCGGGATCGGTCAGATGTTTTAGTTTCTCCCAGAGATTGCCGGGGATATAGGCCCACAGCTCTTTGCCATCGCTTATTCTGAATGCGTGCAGCATGCCGTCATTGGCGCCCACATAAACAACCTTCTCTCTTTCGCTATTAGTGTTTCTGAAAGACCGATAATCGTTTTCCGTATAACAGTGGGCCGGCGGCCCGACTATTACCGGCGTTGAATGTACAATGTCTCCCAGCTTCCAGTCATTCCGTTCGCGGTATGCAGCCCCTTCATAAGCGCTTTCGCCGCGGATATATTCGATGATATTGGCTGCCTCATCCGTGGAGACCTCCCACAATAGACTCAGGTCCGTCTTGAGGCTGATATTTGAGGAGTCAAAATCCGTCTGGTTTCCTCCATAAAAGGTGAAGATATTTCTGTTGCCTTCGTCGCGCTCCTGCAGGAGATATCCTGCGTCCCACAACGGGGTGTTGCTGCCGTCATAGGGAAGACCGTATGCTCCGACGTAGCCCTTCCATGATTCCGGCATAAACCTGGCCCGGACAAGTCTGTCACTGTCCTGTTCGGATGTAGACAGCACCGCCACCGCAGACCCGGCTGACATGCGCTGGATAATATCATGGATCGCCTGTCGCAACGAATCCGTCAATGACGAGGCATTCGAGGCGGTAAGGTATTGGCCATCGCCATTTTCCGCAGTATCCGCAAGGAGATCCGCGCCCCATCCCCCGAGGTTGAATCCAATCGTGTAGGTGACGACATTCTGAACATCTTCCAGATCGTCTCTTGCGTCATTGTGATACATATACCAAGCTATATCATCGAGATACGGGTATCCATCGGATCCCAGATTTACCTCGGCCTCGTCATCCCCGTCCCAGTTGGCCCTGTAGGGGCTGGCGCAGCTTTTTGTCAACTCATCATACGTAGGCTCTCCATCAGTAACCAGAATGACGAAGTTCTTCTGACACCAGTAGTCGATCGGGCTTACATAACTGCCGGATCCCCCGTAGCATTTTCCGGCGCCTTTGAAGTAAAACCAGGTCTCAAGCAGTGTCTCTGCAACAGGCGTCCAGTCCCTGGCCTCTATCTGAGCAAGATATGTATCGATATTCTCTGTTGTGATGTTTCCCGCCCCGGCGACGAGCGTTCCGCCCTCATTGTCATTGAACTTCATGATTCCGAACCGGATAGTATCCTCCGTATCCTTTACTATGTCAGAGACCACGTTCCGGGCCACCTGCATCCTTGTCTCTTGGGGGAGGTTAGATCTCTCCTCGTCAGTCGCATGGAAGAATACCCAGTTCATGTAGTTTGGCGAATACCTCACTCCACACGAGTCATCTCCCGGTCCATAGAGCAGATCGGCATCATGGCCATTATAATCTATGGTTCTGGTTTCATAAGTGCCGGCGTAACGATATTTCGTGCTGGTGTAGGGCCCGGTATAGGTGTGGGCC
>MAXM01000317.1 GCA_001751015.1 Desulfobacterales bacterium C00003106 | reverse complement strand
GAACCAACATCGTGCTGCGCGATCTTTCAATCAACATGGACCCCGGAAGGTTTTACGGCATTGTCGGTCCGAACGGATGCGGCAAGACAACCCTTCTCGATATACTGGTCAAAAACAAAGAACCGGAGACCGGAACAGTCAAATATAACGGGAGGGATTTGGGCAAATACACAAAAAAGGAACTTGCAAGGGCCGTGGCGCTTGTTCCGCAGGATTTTTATATTCACTTTCCCTTTACATTGGAAGAGATTATCCTGATGGGAAGACACCCTTATGTCCCGAGGTTTTCTTCTCCTTTGCCGCAAGACATCGAGATCGTCAATGCCGTGATGGCCGAGACCGGGGTCGAAAAATTTGGCCACAGACACGTCACCGACCTGAGCGGCGGGGAAAAACAGAGGGTTGTTTTTGCAAGGGCACTGGCACAGGACACGCCTGTTCTGATCCTTGATGAGGCGACATCGAACCTGGATATCAAGTATACGCTGGATCTGTTGAATATTGCAAAGACAAGGGTGATGATTGAAGGTAAGACAGTGATCGCGGTGATGCAAAACCTGAATCTTGCAGCGTTGTACTGCGATTACCTTATCTTCCTGAAAGAGGGAAAGATCGCGGCCCACGGGGATATTGACGCTGTGTTTACTGAAAAGAACATAAGGGCCGTGTTCGGCATAGAATCAAAGGTCTGTTTTGACCCGTATTCAAATTCAAAACGGGTAGTCTTCAGGGGGTGGGGGCTCTAATAAGAGAAAACACTGTTTTTCTGCTATTATCGATCCTGTTGCTGACAACAGGCTGGGCCTTTGCAGACTCCAGGGTCATCATCGACAGGTCCGGCAATGAGATTTCCGCGGCTAAACCGTTTACAAGGATCATCTCCTTATATGGGGCCCATACGGAGAATCTCTTTGTCCTTGGCCTTGATCAGGAGATTATCGGTGTTGGCGGCAATGAGACCTATCCCCCAAAGGCGATTGAAAAACCGGTCTTCAGCTATCATGATGATGCAGAGAAATTCCTCGCGGCCTGTCCTGATCTGGTACTGATAAGGCCGATGATCGCCCTCGGATATCAGGGGCTGGTTGACAAACTCAAAAGGGGCGGTATCCTCGTGGTATCGCTTCAGCCGAGGGGTGTCAACGAGATGTACGATTACTGGAAGGTCCTGGGGAGACTTGTCGGCAAGGAGCGTGAAGCAGAGCAAATGGTGGAAAGATTCGAGGCGGGTCTTGCGGCTGCCCGTTCCACAGTGGAGACTATCCCGGCAACCAGAAGAAAACGGGTCTATTTTGAGGCGATCCACAGCAAGATGAAGACCTTTGCCCCGAACTCCATGGCTGTCTTTGTCCTTGAGGCGGCGGGCGGTCTGAATGTGGCAGGTGATGCCGTATCGGTCAGGGGCACCAATATCGCGGCCTATGGCAAGGAGCGGATTCTTGCGCAGGGAGACCGGATCGATGTCTATCTTGCGCAAACCGGAACAATGAATTCGGTAACACTTGCCCGGATTAGAAAAGAGACCGGCTTTATGGCCATCAAGGCCGTGAGAAACAACAATGTCTATTTTGTAGACGAGCAGATCGTGTGCCGTCCCACGCTCAGGTTGTTGCATGGGATCTATGAGATTGGGAGGATATTGTATCCCGAGAGATTCGGCGGTTGGCCGAACGCTCAAGACACAAAGGAGAGGCAGTTTTAAAATGTTCAATTTTGTTCAAGGTCAAGAAAGGCGAAAATTATAACCGCAGGAATACTTGAAGTATTTCGAGGATTATAATTTGAGCCTGACGCAGAGATTGGGCAAAAGGGGACGTTTTGAAACTGCCTTAGGAGTGAGAGATAAAAGGGATTGTATTAGCAGGGACCCATAGCGGGTCCGGAAAGACAACGGTTTCTCTTGGGCTGATGGCTGCGTTCAGGAGGCGGGGGCTTAAGGTCTGCGGTTTCAAAGTTGGTCCTGATTTTATTGATCCGGGTTACCACAGGCAGGTCTGTGGCGCTGTGAGCAGGAATCTCGACGGATGGATGCTCACCAGGGAATACAACAGTAAGACCTTTGAGAGATGCGTGCCCGGTTTTGACCTTGCCGTTGTCGAAGGCGTAATGGGCCTGTTTGATGGTTATGACGGCAGGACCGAGGCGGGGTCCACTGCCGAGATGGCAAAGTGGCTCGGCATCCCGGTTGTCCTTGTAGTGGACGCAAGGTCTATGGCGCGGAGCGCTGCCGCCTTGATCTATGGATTTGAAAATTTTGATCAGGCCCTTGATCTTGCAGGAGTGGTCTTTAACCGCGTCGGGAGCCCCACGCACCTGGCATATCTGAAAGAGGCCATGGCCGGAAACGTAGAGGCGCCCTGCCTTGGCGGGCTGCCGCGAGAACCGGACCTGGCGTTGCCCGAAAGGCACCTCGGACTCGTGACGAACGAGGAGAATCCTCTGTCATCGGATTATATTGAACGCCTTGCGGATGTAGTGGAAAAATCGATCGACCTGGAGACGATCCTGGCACGCCTTGCAGACGTTCCGGGAAAAGAGCCGGTCTCTATTCCTTCAAACAACCGCTATCGTGTGCGCATCGGAGTGGCACGGGATGAGGCGTTTTGCTTCTACTATAAAGACAACCTGGAGATCCTTGAATCGTTTGGCGCCGAACTCGTCTTCTTTTCGCCTCTTAGAGACAAAGGTCTGCCGGAGAGAATCAGCGGACTCTACTTAGGTGGCGGGTATCCTGAACTCTTTGCCCGGAGACTGTCTGAGAACGTTTCGTTGAAAGACGAGATCAGGCGGTTTTCACAAGAGGACTGCCCTATCTATGCCGAGTGCGGAGGGCTAATCTTTCTTTCGCGGGGCATCCAGGACACAGAGGGAGGATTCTATCCAATGGCGGGTGTTTATCCATTTTCCGTACGCATGATTTCCCGCTTGAAATCCCTGGGATACAGAGAGGTCAGGCTGTCTGAGCCCTGTCCTTTAGGAAGCATAGGACAGGTAATCCGTGGGCACGAATTCCATTACTCCGAAATGATTGAAGGGCCGATGGGTGTGAAACTTGCTTACAGCATTGCAAATCGCAGAGGGAGGAGCAGATATTCAGAAGGCTTTGTCGTGAACAATACCTTGGGTAGTTACGTACATCTTCATTTCGGCAGTAACCCCGAGCTTGCCGAGAACTTTGTTCGCCTCTGCTCGAAAGGTCAAGATGGGATTGATCATACCGATGAAACCGGACGAGATTGAAAAGCGAAGCTTCAAGATCATAGACAACGAGGCGGGTGATCACGGTTTTCCGCACGACCAATGGACCATCGTGAGAAGAATGATACACACCACTGCCGACTTTGACTATATCAGGACGGTCCGATTTCATCCTGAGGCCATCCGGGCCGGTATCCGTGCAATCAGGCAGGGTCAGAATATCGTCACCGACACGGAAATGGTCAGGGCGGGAATTCGCAAGGCCGATTTGGAATCCTTTGGAGTCAAAGTATTCTGCTTTATGAATGAACCGGCTGTTATCAGAAAGTCGAAAGAGACCGGGATCACCCGGGCCGCAGCCGCAGCCGACCATGGGGCTCTGTTTACGACCGACGGCATATATACCATCGGGAACGCTCCAACGGCACTCTTGAGACTTACGGATTTGCTGGAACAGGGAGTTGCACGCCCTGCCTTAGTCATCGGACTCCCTGTCGGCTTTGTGAATGCCGCCGAATCCAAGACGGCTCTTCTGAATGCCGGGGTCCCGTTTATCTCCAATCTTGGCCGCAAAGGGGGCTCTAATGTGGCTGCCAGCGTAGTGAACGCCCTGATTAAACTTGCCATAGAGGAAGCTACATAATGAAACAGAAAACAGGGAGATTTTTTGGGGTCGGGGTCGGTCCTGGTGACCCGGAGCTCATATCGCTTAAGGCGGTACGTATCCTTCGCAGTGTGCATACCATTTTTGCAGCAGCGTCTTCTGCCAACACTCATAGCATTGCCATGAAAATTGCCGCGCCTCATCTGCCTGACGGGACACCCGTCATCAGGCTTTCGTTCCCTATGACTTCAGACAGGAACGCCCTCAGGCAATGCTGGAAGCAGAATACATCCCATATCGTAGAGGAGCTTGAAAAGGGCCGGGACGCGGCCTTCATTACACTTGGAGATCCTTTGACTTACTCGACCTACGGTTATATTGTAAGGGAGATGAAAACAAGAGCGTCACATGTTGATATCCGGACCATTCCGGGTATTGCATCTTACCAGGCCGCTGCAGCCCGGATTAACGTCCCCCTGGCCGAGGGCGAAGAGTCTCTCCTGATTCTTTCAGGGGCAAAAGGAGGCGAACACCTGAGGAGACTTGGCAGTCAGGCCGAAAACATCGTGATGTTAAAGACATATCGTAGTTTTCAGGATATCCATTCGGCCATCGAGGAGATGGATTTGGTCGGGAATACAGTCTGCATAAGCTCCTGCGGTCAACCCGATGAAAGGATTACGACCGATATCAGAAAAATCAAAGACGCAAAGCAGAATTACCTTACCATGCTCATCATTAAGAATGACCTGACTATGTCAGGTGGATAGACTGAAGAATGCTATGATTCCAGTCCATGTGATAGGTATGGGCCTTGGTCCGGAGGATCTCACGGCGAGGCACCACAAGATCATCAGCCAAGCGCAGATACTCGCAGGAGGGCGCAGACATCTGGCCTGTTTCAAGGATCACCCGGCCGAAAAAAAAAGGATCACCCGTGACATGCGCGGCCTTATCCGGCACATCAGGATCGAGATGAGGGAGAAACTGGTTGTTGTCCTGGCATCGGGAGATCCGAATTTTTTTGGCATCGCCCCTTTGCTCGTGGAGTCCCTTGGGACGGAAAACGTAGTGATCCATCCTAATATATCGAGTGTGGCAGCGGCCTTCAGCCGGATCAAAGAGCGATGGGATGATGCCGTGGTCGTGAGCCTCCATGGCAGACGTCCGGAAAACTCATTTCTTGATGCTGTGGCGGTAAGTCCAAAGGTCGTTCTTTTTACGGATTCAAAGACGACACCTGCATGGCTGGCCAGGCAATTGATTAAAGCGGGGTATGAACAGGCCCGGATGTGTGTCCTGGAAAACCTTGGCGCGCCTGACGAACATGTGGCCTGGTATTTACCGGCGGAAGCGGCAAACAGGACATTTGCAGCGCTCAATGTGGTTGTTGTGCGAAAATCCCTGACCTCTGACAGAGATCCCGCTCTTCCTCTTGATCGCAACGGCAGGCTGAGACTTCAGATAGGCATGCCCGAAGGGTGCTATCTGCACGAAACAGAACTCATAACAAAGGCTGAGGTAAGGGCTGTTTCCATATCCAAACTTCGCCTCTGGCCGGGCCTGACATTATGGGACCTCGGCGCGGGAAGCGGATCAGTGGCCATTGAGGCCTCGCTTCTGCTCAGGGGCGGCAAGGTCATTGCCGTAGAACAAGATCCCCAGCGTATTTTCCACATCCGGCAGAACAGGAAGCGATTCAAGGTGAGAAACCTTGAGATCGTTCAGGCAAGACTCCCTGATGGATTAGAGGGACTGTCTCCGCCTGATCGTATCTTTATCGGAGGGGGCGGGAAAGACCTGCTTCCCATTATCAAGGCGGCGGCAAGCCATCTGAAGCCGGGTGACGTCATGGTTGTTAATACCATTCTCCTTGCGAGTCTCGATGGCGCCATGACCCTCTTGAAAAGACTTGGATTCGCAGCAGAGGTGATCCAGGTCCAGGTCAGCCGTGGCAGGACCATGCCATTCGGCGAGAGACTGGAGGCCCTGAATCCCGTCTGGATTGTGAGTGGTTTGAAGTTGGAGAAAGGACTTTGATGTGACCATCAATTCGCAGCCCGTCATGTTTGTGGGCGCCGGGCCGGGGGACCCTGACCTGATTACGGTAAAAGGGAAAAATGCGGTCAAGGAGGCTGATCTGATTCTCTATGCCGGGTCCCTTGTGCCCGATGCAGTACTCAAGTGGGCGGACTCTGCGGCTGTCAGGATCAACACGGCTTCTCTCGCCTTTGATGAGATCATTGCGAGGATGTGCAAGGCCCACAGCAAAGGAAAACGGGTGGTCCGTCTCCACTCCGGAGATCCAGGCCTCTATGGTGCGATTGGCGAACAGATTGTGGAACTGGAAAGACGTTCCGTATCTTATGAAATCATTCCCGGCGTGACCGCCGCTCTTGCAGCCGCTGCTGCCATGGGCCACGAGTATACGCTGCCCGGGGTCGCCCAGACCCTTATTCTCACACGCATGCCAGGAAGGACAAATGTCCCTGAAACCGAGTCATTAAAAGGCCTGGCCGCACACAAGACCTCAATGGCCATATATCTGAGTATTTCCATGGTCCGAGAAGTTGCCGGTATTCTGGGCGAGGCTTACGGAGATGACGCCCCGGCGGTCGTGGCCTACAGGGTGAGCCAGCCTGACGAAGAGATCATCCGCACTACGATAAAGGACTTGCCCGACGTGGTTCGCAACAAGGGTATCACCAGGCAGGCATTGATTATAGTCGGAAAAGCGCTTAAAGTAAGGGAAGCCGGACTCAGGGAAAGGTCAAAACTTTATGACAAGAAGTTCTCCCACAGTTTCAGGGAAGGAACCCGACAGGCGCCAAAGGCACGGACAAGTCAGTATGCCATTTGGGCGATTACTCCCGGTGGCATGACATTGGCCCGACAGGTCATGAAGGGACTGGACGGAGTTGACCTGTATATGTCTGACCGGTTGGCAGGTGATGAGGTCTCCGGCCTTCGATTCAAGAGTTTGAAGGTCAAGCTCGCAGAGTCTTTCAATCAATACAAGGGCCACATCTTTATCATGGCCACGGGGATTGTGGTAAGAATGATTGCCTCCCTTATCAGGGATAAGACCATAGACCCTGCTGTTGTTGTGCTGGATGAGAAAGCGAGTCATTGTATCAGCCTGCTTGCGGGACACCTGGGCGGGGCAAATGCGCTTGCAAGGCAAATCGGAGGAATTGTGGGCGCCGAGCCGGTGATCACCACGGCCACAGACGTAAATGATCTTCCGAGCATCGATCTTATAGCCGAACAATCCGAGATGATCATTGAAAATACTGATGCGATCAAGATCATTAACATGGCCCTCCTTGAAGAAAAACGCATAGAGATCCTTGATCCATACGGCCTTCTGAAAAATGCGTTGCCGGTATCCACTCTCACTCCAGCCCTGTCTTCCCCCTTGAATGGGGAGGGTTCGGGCCAGGACAAAGATCAGCCCATGATCTATGTGGGCGATGAAATCAGGGCCATTACATCAAGTTGTCTCATCTTGAGGCCACGGGTTCTGGTTGCGGGCATTGGGTGCAATCGAGGCACGGACAAAGAGGAAATCAAGAGGTGCCTGTATGACGTGTTTCGCAAGCATCAACTCTCACCAAAGAGTCTCTTTGCTCTGGCGACTATTGATATCAAAAAAAATGAGGCCGGCCTTATTGAACTGGCACAGGCATTGGATATCCCGATCCTGTTTTATTCATCAGAAGCACTCAACCGGACTGAGGGAATCAAGACCCCTTCAAGCCTGGTTGAAAGACACACGGGAGCAAGAAGCGTATGCGAAGCAGCAGCACTGCTCGGGGCAAGGACAGACCGGCTTCTCGTGCCGAAAGAATGCGCGAAAAACGTCACAGTGGCCGTGGCCCGAACCGTCTCTGCGTAGTCAGCCTGGGGCCGGGAGATCTGGCTTATCTTTCTATGAGGGCCCTTGATGTCCTCAATTCAGCGCAGGTTGTTGTTGGATACAAGACATACATCAGGCTTATCGATAAATTGCTTGAAGGCAAGGAGGTCATCTCCACCGGTATGCGGGCTGAAATCGACCGGGTGCATGCGGCTATAGACCAGGCCATGCAGGGCAGGAATACGGCCATTGTGTCGAGCGGAGATGCCGGGATTTACGGGATGGCAGGGCTTGTGCTGGAGGTCTGTCAACAGAAAGGGATTCATATCTCCCGGCAAGGAGGACCTGAGACCGGCCCGCATGACCTTGTTGTTGAAATAGTCCCCGGGACCCCGGCCCTCTGTGCGGGAGCCGCCCTTGTTGGGGCGCCCTTGATGCACGATTTTGTTTCCGTGAGTCTGAGCGACCTGCTCACGCCGTGGGAAGTCATCGCCGATCGCCTGACGCATGCTGCACAGGCCGATTTCGTGATTGTCCTTTACAACCCGAAAAGCAGGAAACGGGACTGGCAGTTGGAGGCCGCGCAGGCAATTCTGCTCAGGTATCGAGACAGGGATACACCTGTAGGTGTGGTGAACAAGGCCATGCGGTCAGGACAGCAGGCGCGGATCGCCACCCTGTTCGAGATGCATACAATGGACGTGGACATGCAGACCATCGTGATTGTCGGAAGCAGTAAATCATACATCTTCGAGGATTTCATGATCACGCCAAGAGGGTACATGGACAAATACCGGGTGAACTAAAGCTGTCTCTATGATATAATC
>MAXM01000316.1 GCA_001751015.1 Desulfobacterales bacterium C00003106 | reverse complement strand
GCCTCATAATATTGAATCGCCCTTTCATTTTCTCCTTGCAAAAAAGCCATCCATCCCTGTAGGCATAAACTGTTCTCCGTATTATCGGTTCGATGCTTTTTCAGCCAGTTTTCTATTTTCTCGCTTTTTCCGGTCAACATCCATTTTTCCAAAACGGTCGCTTGCAAACCGGCTTCACATCTATCCGAATCCGATAATACCAATTGCTCGATATAATCAAAGTGTTCAGCTTTGTTTTGCCAATAAACCAAGTCTTCAATCAATGGCTTTTGGAATAGCTCAGTATGAATATCTGCAGGTAATGATTGAACCCACGCAAGGTCAAACGGATTACAACTGATTTGACGCAATATCGCCGATAAGGAACTGATGCCATTTATTTTATCTTTATATTTGCGATAAAGGTTTTTTATTTCATCCATTTTTTTTTGATAAAATAAAATTCGAATAGCGGCAACTAAATCATCTGGTTCAAGACGCCAATTCCTATCCAGGGTCTCTTCGGTCAAATTAAGGATAGTCAGAATCACTTTCAGATAAGGCTTGAACTTTTTCGCCGCGATTGTCTGACGCGTGATGATTTCGACAATTCGACGATCAACAAGAAGACGACTGCGATTTTTACCTTCCAATAAATGCTGTTCAAGTAACGTGTCCAGTGTCGGACGTAGCAACTTGAATCCCTCATGCTTTGTTACGGAATCGAATCCTTCACCTTTGGCTGCTTTGATACCTGTCTGTACCAGACATTGTTTCAACTGGGTTTGATTTAATGGAATATAGGCAATAGAGAGAATTTCCAGAATGCTTTTCTCTAATATGGGCAGCTTTTCATAACTTGAGATTAACTTGTTAACCATCATACTTTTTTCCCGAATTAAATAATCACAAACCACTACAACTATGCATCACAGCTTCAGGCCACCATGAACTTTTGTGATTTGAGATCGAACAAATTTGACCCAAATCTACGTGCCTACTTGGGGAAGTTATTTCGTCCCCAATCCTTCATTTTTCTGCATGATTTTATTAAAAGCCGGCTTTTTTGAGGCTTCCTGGAGGGTTTCCATGCGTTGTCTGAATTCTTCTGCGGTCTTAAAGGAAAATCGAACATTGTAGGTGCTCCCTTCAAAAGAGGGCGGCGGTGACAACCGGATCGAGTTTCCCAACTTCAGCGTTCCAAGGTTGGCGCAAAAACGGTCTTCTGCTTCTGTAATTGACGGAAAACGCCTTTGCTTTAAGTAGCTGCGCACTTTTCGTGTCTTTTCAGGACGATTTTGATCCCTGTTCTCCATGATCTTACGGATTGGATTCGATCTTATCACCTGCAAGGGGGATACGGTTTCCCGCCGCGCAATCTCATCCACGAGTTCGATCAATTCACACTCCTTGTTTTGACTCAGATTCAGTTCCTTCATGAGTTCAAAAAGGCCCATCTGTTCAGATGGCTCAAACGGAAACAACGCGACCGCGCCTTCAAGCGAGAGACCTCCCCGCACGATCTCTTCCTGAATCCGCGTGTCAAGTCTTGCCAGGCCCCTGATCTTCTGAAAGACCTTGAGGTTCAAAGGGATGTCAAGCAGCAGACTTATTGCGGTAAAACCCTCTTTTTCGGAAAAGTGGGGCTCAAGTTTGTGGATTCCGTCAGACTGTTCAATCAGGTTGAAGGACCGGTGGGAACGATTGTCAGATACTGCTATCTTGAGGCAATCAAGGTCAGAAAGCGCATCCGTTGCGACTCGCGCTGAGATCCCGGACCAGCCAAGCTGTATGCAGCACAAAAGGCGTCTTCTCCCGCTGATGATCCGGTAGCGCTGATCTTTACGTTCTTGCAGGAGGATAGGATTGATAAGTCCCCATTCCCTGATCGATTCGAGAAGGGGCCGCAGATCTCCTTTTCCGCCTATCAGATAAGTCTCATCATCTAAATCTATGCGTTCAGCAGGAAAGACTGATGTCCCGGATATCATTTTGCCGTCAGCCTGTTCAGGGCATCCGTGTATTTTTGCAGCGTATTGTCGATCACTTCCTGAGGAAGTTCAGGGGCGGGAGGCGTCTTGTTCCAGTCAATCGAAAGGAGGTAATCTCTCAGGTATTGTTTGTCAAAACTCTTTTGAGGCCCTCCCGGCCTGTACGTCTGTTTCGGCCAGAAGCGGGATGAATCAGGAGTGAGCACTTCATCGATCAGAATCAACTCTCCGTTGCAGAGACCGAATTCGAACTTTGTGTCCGCAATAATGATTCCCCGTTGTTCCGCTATCTCTACGCCTCGCATGTAAAGGGCTATGCTGGTTTTTCGGACCTTCTCCGCTGTATCCCTGCCGATCAGCGCGGCGGCCTTTTCAAACCCTATATTTATGTCATGGGCCCCGAGTTCCGCTTTTGTGGAGGGAGTAAATATCGGCTCAGGGAGTCTTGCTGATTCCGTCAGTCCTGCCGGCAGCTCAATCCCGCAGATTGTCCCGGATTCCTTATATGATTTCCACCCGGAGCCGGATAGGTACCCGCGAACAATACATTCTACCGGAAGCGGTTCTGCCTTGCGGACAATCATGCTTCTTGCTTCGAGAATATCCTCATAGGACCGCAGAATTTGCGGGAAGTCAGAAACCCTGGTGGCAATGACATGATTGTCAATGATCGATTTGGTTTTTTCAAACCAGAATCGTGATATCTCTGTCAGTATCCGTCCTTTGCCCGGTATCGGATTCGGCATTATCACGTCAAAGGCCGATATCCTATCAGTAGCGACAATCAGGAGGGTTTCTCCCAAGTCATATATGTCGCGCACCTTTCCGCGGTTAAGGAGTGTTATCCCCTTTAGATTGGTTTCGTAGACAGGAGTGTTCATGCAGATACCCTATACCCAAGAAGTCACATCAATCGTGCCGAAGCCCGGAACCGTTCAAGATCTAAATTTACTAAATAGGCGGATAAGGGGAAAAAGTCAAGATGATTCATGATCGGCGCACAACGCTTGACAGCTGTTTCTCGCGGTTATACTATAGAAGACAGCAAATCAAGCTTGAGACCCATTTCAATCATTTGATATTCTGTCGGATGACGTCATTTCACATTACAGTCTTGCTGGTTTTTTGCACGAGCCCTAAGGAACGGGGACGAAATAATTTTTCCAAGTAGGCGCATAGATTCGGGTCAAATTTGTTCGATCTCAAATCACAAAAGTTGATGGAATAGCAAGCTATTTTGATGCTTTTGGGATTTGAGA
>MAXM01000315.1 GCA_001751015.1 Desulfobacterales bacterium C00003106 | reverse complement strand
CAATCTATGTGCCTACTTGAAAAAATTATTTGGTCCCCGTTCCTTAATCCGTTGTTGATTCTACCTGCATAAGCCGTCACAACCCAAAAGAAACACCCTGCCAGAAAAGACCACCCAGATCACAGGAATCCTGCCCCGACTCTTTATCTCTTGCAATATCAACCTGTTAAGATATGATTACTGAAAAGTCTCATACTCTTTCATTGATTGAATTCGTTTGAAGAAAGATTTTCTCTTGTGGAATATTAGTTGACAAAAATGAATGCAGAACCGAAGTTCATGAAAGACCCGAACTTTGGAGAGCGGATATCGATCTTATAAAAATATATATCTAATCTTGCAATCAAGTCAACCTAAACTTTGCAAAGATGCGAAAACGGTTTTGATAGAGTTTTGTTAGGGCTTGCATACGGTCTTCTTTTGATATAGAATGCAAAAAATCGGGTTTAAGGGATCTTTTCTTTCAGCGCACACAAAGACGAAACGACTCTTTCAAAGGTGGGGTATGGACCTGCTTGAAGAACAAGGAAAACATTTTGCGGTGAGACAAACCGGCTTCACTCAGGATATAGACGAACTCAAGAAGTATTATGAGAGACAGGTCAAAAAACTGCGGGATCAAGTTCAAAACGTCAATGCAGTTAACCGCAAGATAATCCATTCAATCCCGTTGCCACTGTTGATCTTGGATGAGACCCTCACGGTAGTCAAGGCCAACAACGCCTATCTTAATACCGTCAACAAGAAAAAAAACGAAGTAGTAGGGCTCCGGATTACGCAGGTCTTTCCGGAAGGCCTTTTCCCCGAGCATAATCTCTTGACCAAAATCAGAGAAGTTCTTGCTTCCGGCCGCACATTGTGTCTGACAAACATTCAGGATAAATCGTCAGGCCACGCTGTAAGGTATATGCATGTTACTTTTGTCCGAATTGGCCGCACAGAGAATGACGGGCTGATTGTTATCTTTGAAGATATAACCGAACATATGAATCTTCAACTCCAGTTACAGCAGGCCCAAAAAGTGGAAACCATTGAGACACTTGCCGCAGGTATAGCCCACCATTTCAACAATATTCTGATGGGGATACAGGGGCACGCATCCATCATGCTTATGAGCATGGATGCAAACGATCCCTTTTGTAAAAGACTCAAAAAAATTGAAGAGGGGGTCGAAAAAGGGGCCGATCTCACGCAGAAACTCCTTGGGTTTGCAAAAGAACGGGAGTTCGATCCGGTACTGATTGAATTGAACAACTTACTGCTTAAGAGCGTTGCCATCTTTGGGGGTGTCAGACGAGGGATAAAAATAGATACGAATCTACAGGAAAACATGCCGATGCTTCTGGTTGACCCTTGCCAGATTGAGGAAGTGCTGTTGAATATCTTTATCAATGCATGGCATGCAATGCCCAATGGGGGAACCCTCCATCTCGAAACATCGACCCTGTTGGCACATAAAACCGGTTCGTCCGATCTCGGTTTAAGGCCTGGAGAATATGTGAAACTGTCCATTACAGATACAGGGGTTGGGATGGACCCGGAGACACAACACAGGATATTTGAACCCTTTTTCACAACAAGGAAGATAGGAGAGGGAACGGGGCTTGGACTTGCTGCGGCTTACGGGATCATAGAAAATCATAAGGGAACGATCAGGGTATTCAGCAAATTGGGTGAGGGGACGACCTTTCATATATACTTGCCGGTTACGAAAGAATCGGAACAGCCCGAACCCAAACTGTCTGATATGATAATAAGAGGATCAGGGACTGTGCTTCTCGTAGATGATGAAGACTTGATTCGTGACCTCAGCGCCGAAACTCTCGGACTGCTCGGATACACCGTGCTCAAAGCCAAAGACGGCATCGAGGGAGTCAGTCTCTATCAACAGAACAAAGAGAGCATCGATCTCGTCATACTCGATCTCGTTATGCCTAATATGGAAGGAAATGAGGTGTTCAGGCGAATAAGGGCGATCAATCCGGACGCAAAGGTGCTGCTCGCAAGCGGAGCCAGTATGAACGGCGACGCAAAGGAACTGATAAAAAAAGGAGCAAGCGGTTTTCTTCAGAAGCCGTACGGAATAAAAGCGGTTTCACATAAGATAGCCCAAATCATGAAGGAGGGGTAGATTATTCCCACACACCGGGAACGTGTACGCCGCATTCCGGGCAGTTTCCCTTGAAAATCCTGTTTTGTGAAACCTCAAATCCAAAGCGTTCGATCAAGGTTGTTCCACAATTGTGGCATAGTGTATTTTCCCCCGCATCCCCAGGCAGATTCCCCGTATAGACATATAGCAGCCCTGCATCCATACCGATTGCACGCGCCCTGCGGATCAGGTCGGGGGAAGTGCTCGGTCTGTCAAGCAGCTTAAAGGTAGGATGAAATCGGCTGACGTGCCAGGGAGTTTCGCGTCCAAGCGAATCCACAATAAACGCAGCAAGCTCTTTGAGCAAGCGTTCATCATCGTTCAGACCAGGGATGAGCAGGGTAGTTACTTCAAGATGTATGCCTTTGGCCTTTATGTGCTTCAAGGTCTCAAGGACCGGCGCTATCCGCGCCCCGCATATCTTCTTGTAGAACTTGTCGTCAAAGGCCTTCAGATCTATGTTTGCTGCGTGCAGATACGGGGATATCCTGTCAACGGCATCGACTGTCATATAACCGTTTGACACGAAAACATTCTTCAGCCCTTTTTCCGTTGCAAGCTTTGCAGTGTCGTATGCGAATTCAAAGAATACCGTAGGCTCCGTATATGTATACGCAATTGTCTTGCATCCCGCCTCAAGCGCCGCCTCCACGACGGCTTCCGGAGAATGGCTCTCGCCTGAGATAACACCGCTTTCTGCGGGCATCTGTGATATGTCCGCATTCTGGCAAAAGAGGCAGCGGAAGTTACAGCCAACGCTTGCTATGGAATAGGAGAGCGAACCGGGATGGAAATGAAAAAGCGGTTTTTTTTCTATCGGATCTACATGCCCTGCAATCAATTTCCCGTATGTCAGGCTCATTAAGACGCCGTCCCGGTTTTCACGGACTCCGCAGATACCCCGTTTTGACTCGGAAATCGTGCAATGATGGTTACAGAGGTTGCAACGCACTTCGTTGCCCTTCTTTTTTTCGTAGAGTACCGCCTCTTTCATATTATTTCCCTATGCCTTCACAGGACGGTTCACATTTCGACAAGAAACCATTACAGTTAACCTTCGATCCGGTCTCTAATGGTCCCTGCAGCCATGTTTCTCCTCTTTTTTGCATATCCCACACGGAGTTCAATATTCCTGGTCTGGTACGTGGGAACTAATGTTATGATCATCCCGATAAAGCTGCCAAAGGGGAATCTCTGCACCAGGCCCCATCGTTCCAACCTTCCGGTGTAACGTCTCAGCGCAGCCGGAAAGGAATGAACGGTCCTCCAGGCAACAGGGACCTTGCCAAGTACTGATCGGGCTTCTCGATGAAGCCCCCACACGCTAAAAAAACGCGCCCTGTTGTAAATGTTCTCCTTGAAAATCCCCTTGACTCTTCTCTCTATCCCCTTGAGGGCAAACGAATTCAGCGCCCCGATAAAAACCCTCTCTCTTGCGACCCTGGACGCCTCCGCAATCACCCTGGCCGGGTCATCAGTGAACTCAAGCACATTTATCAATGTTGCAATGTCAAAACTGTTATCTTCAAACGGGATCTCTTCAGCATTGCCGCGTCTGATTTCAGCCCGTTGTCCCATCTTCTTTCTCGCAATGTCGAGCATGTAAGGAGAGCTGTCAATACCCGTAACATCCAGACCCATATCGTCAAATATACGAAGATGATTCCCGGTGCCGCATCCGATGTCAAGAAGACGCTCCCGGGGCCTGGGCGACAACAGTTTCAGTATTATCTCTTTTTCCAGATCATAGACAAACCGGTTGCGTGGATCATCAAACCACCTGTCATACTCCCGGGCCGCTGTGAAATCAAAAATATGTTTCATGTCATTTGTACCTAAGTTGAACTATTAGCCTTTAGCTGTTAACAAAATGATTACAAAATGTTTTGCTATTACAAACTTTCACCCATTGGATGCAACTTCTAACAAACGTAATACGTTGATTTTTTCAAAGCTAAACCCTAATGACTAACAGCTAATCGCACAATTTAGGTTGTAATAGTTGTTGACAAAAAATGAATAGATACCTGCGTTCAGCAAATATCCCCGTACAGAGGGGACAAACCTGACCACGCAGGACGCTTTTTTACACTCTTTAGTCCAAAAAGAGATGTTTGGCAAGAGGAAACCGGTCAGCCAAAAGCCCTTGACATTCTCGGTCGCTGCCTCTATAAAATTGTTGAAAGGGATTTTCTTAGTCTCGTCGTCCTCAGATATTCTTCTATAGTCAGTTATAGACCTTCACATAATTAATTGCACAAGGATAGAGGGAAAAATCCGAGTAAGGCGTACAC
>MAXM01000314.1 GCA_001751015.1 Desulfobacterales bacterium C00003106 | reverse complement strand
TGGTGGAGATGGGATGATAATAACAAAAAAAGGAGGGGAATCGGATGAAATTTTTACTGACAGTAAAGCCTAAATACGCTAACGAAATCATCTCAGGCAGGGGCTTTTGTGGTACTTTATGAATGCATAGGTGTCAGTGGCTGGATCTCATAATCTACTATGGAACGATGGGGATTGATCCTGCGGTCCGTGAGTACGAATGTGGGATTCATGCTCGGCTGAGTGCAGGGAGGGGGGCTCCATCATGAATGAACGAATAGGACGCTCCATCTCTTGATTGGAAATTATTCTGCCCTGTTTAAGAATCAGCAAGTCCATGTTCAATTATCCGGTGGAAGGCCAACTCCTTAAGGATTTCATCGTATGAACTATCATCTGGCTGAAAATTCCCATTGAAAATTGACCCACTCAAGCGCCCTCAAGAATTTCCATTTCACTCCGCCAGTACATGGTGCACTACAGCCTCCATCAATTTCCCGCCCTCGGTCTGCGCCTGCACCAGCTCGCCCTCAAGTTTATCGCAAAGGGGCGTGAGATGGTTCAGAGTGGGGATGCGGATATGGAAGGCGACTGGTAGCATGCCAAAACGGCGGATATTCATATCCTGATTGGCTGGAGTTTGGATTAACATTTCGGGTAACTTTTCACTCACATCCGGACAAGGATTATTCAGATGCTGATGTCCCTGTAAATAGGCGGCAGTAGTGGTTTCTAAATCAGCTTAAAGCAAGTGAAAATATCAAAAGCACCGACCTGGAACTGGCTGCTATCGGGCTGGTTCTGTCAGTGTTCGGGATCATAGGCTGCCGGTACCTTACTGTGGATTCCAGGGGCGAGAGTATGAGTTTCTATGAGCGGCTGGGGTTCAGAGTGGTGGAAAAGTACAGGCAGATCGATTTTCCTGAAATGTACATTGATATGCAGCTATTGTAGAAAAGATGCAGCCAGAAGAATCTCTTGCGGATTTTATATGGTGATATTGATACCATTTGTGTCCAATATTTACAACAATATTTATATATCATTTTGATATTATTATACAATATGCCAGGTACCACAGCCTTTGCAATATTCAAGGAACTGAAACAACCAGTTTCCATATCCGACCTTGGAGTTACGCTCGGATTAGACCACTCTACTATATCTTTGGTAGTATCCTCATTCGTTGAAGAGGGATTCGTGCAAAAACAAAGGGATGGGAAAAAGGTGTTTGTAAAACGGGCAAATACACTTCATGCACGCTCACTGGAAGAATTCCTGAAAGAATATCCAAGACTCCCTATAGAAGAAATGTTCTCATATTCATCCCTTGAGATATTAAGTTTGTTGACATACCCACACACTCTCACAGATATCGTTGCAATGACAGGTCTTAACCGGCATACAGTTTCAACAGCAATTCTAAAATTATCCAGGTACGGGATCGTATTGAAAGAAAAAAGAAGATTCGTATTAAATAAACGTCACCGTAATGCAGCGGATTTTGTCAGCTACTACTGGCGCTATATAGCAAACCAGCGTCTTTTGAACATTGCAGAGGACGGTATAATACTCTTCGCAGCGGGGTCACGAATTTCTTTTCAAGACACAGACTGGCCTGGAACATACCAGCGGATCACATATTCAGCCAACTGCAACAACCGTGTTCTTACGATACGATCTTGGAATTATGACATCAACCAGATACTATTTTCACACAAGACGGGAGCTGTCTGTAGAGGACCACATTATCCACACCATACTTATTGACCCGCTAAACCCGATCATTAACTCTTATGCTGCTGCCCTTGTCATGCGATCGGGTGCAAAAGACCTATTGAATACGGGCAGGCGTTATGATATGGAAGAACACGCAGCGTTGCTTATGGAATATCTGAGGATACAGAAGAAGAATAGTGATTTTGTGTTACCATGGAATGAATATATGGATATTATTGAGGACCTGGTGGTGAGGTAGGATGTTTGACCGTGAATACCTGAAAAAAGAAATGGAAAAACTGGATGGGTTGATGAAAGAGCGATTAGACTTCTACCTTATTGGTGGAGGTTCCATGAGTTTCCAGAACCTGAAAGATGCCACCAAGGATATTGATGTGGTTGTCAGATCAGAACATGATTTGAAACTCTTACGTGATGCACTGGTACGAACGGGGTACTCTGTCCCGGCTGTTCGTGGTCCATATAGACAGATGCAGGCAAGCCTTATCATGGAGAACAGGGACGGTTTCAGATGGGACATATTTGTAATGGTGATATGCGGAGGATTGAGACTCTCTGATGCAATGATTCGCCGTGCTGTGGAATTGTTCCGGTTTGACAGGGTTTCGGTTCACATGATATCGTTAGAAGATATTTTCATCTTCAAGAGCGTTACTTCCAGGGAGCGGGACCGGGAAGATATGTATCAGTTATTCTTACAGGGTCTGGACTTTACTGTTATAAGGGATGAGATCATCTGGCAAAATGAACTGAATAGGAATGCTGCATGGCTTGCGTTCTTCTTTAACGGGGTGGAAGAGGTGGTGGAGATGGGATGATAATAACAAAAAAAGGAGGGGAATCGGATGAAATTTTT
>MAXM01000313.1 GCA_001751015.1 Desulfobacterales bacterium C00003106 | reverse complement strand
GCAATTATTTAGGTGAAGGTCTATACCTGTTTTTCCTGTTCTTGACAAGTACTATGATCCCCATGATACCGAAGATATATCCGATTCCCCCCACTATTTCTACAACGGCCGGTCCCCGGTCCTGTTCCATTCTTGCGATCATCTGTTTCATGGGGGCAAGTTTTCTGTCAAGAGAAGCTTCTATCAGGGATTGCAGTTCTTTCATGTCCGCTGGGGGTCTGCCGTTGTTCTGATTCAAACCAGCATCGGGAATTTCCGTTTTGCTGACAACATATTCCGCCCTGTGTCCCATGCTTGCAGTGAGGACAAGCCTCAGATCGGTATATGCGGGTGTCTTGAATGAAAAGAGACCCTTTTTGTCGGTCTTGCCTTCAAGGAGTTTCTTTCCTCCTTCATCAAAGACCGTCACTTGCGAATTGACACATTTTTTTCCATCACTGAAATAGCTCTCAGTAAAGACGGTATCGCCTTCTGTATAGGCGAATATATTCACCTTGTGGGCAAGCGTGGGCCTTGCCGGGCTCAACAGAACAAGAAGGAAAAAAGAAAGAGATATAAGGGCTCGCTCAAAAATAACTTCACATTTTGATGAGCCGATCCATCCCGCACTGCTGCGTTGCTCGTTGGTTAAATAGCCTGCTATTCGTCCTCCTCGCGCCTTGCCATGCGGGCGCCTCAACACCTGAAAACGTAAATTTATTTTTGAGCGAACCCTAACTGCCGGACCAAATTCTGATAGTCTTTTCATTTTCAAGGGTTTTCTCTAAGAAATGGAAGTTTATACACAATGATGTCATGCACCTTTGCGGGATGAATCCAGCATCTCTGATTTGACCTTCCGCAGGAACCCTATGCAAAAGACCGTGAGCAATCCTTCAGTAATGATGACCGGAATGTGTGCGCATATAATGACCTTTCCAACGGCGACGAACACCTCTCCTGTCGTGACAAGGGATGCTGCAACTATGATGCCGCTCAGAAGTACGCTCAGAGAGCCGGCGCAAAAGGCCGACACAGTCATGATCCAGCGGTTTTGGCTTCTTATGCCCCCTCGGAAACAATAGTATATAAGCACGGCCGGCATGGCCATATTGAATGTGTTGATGCCGAGGGTTGTAACCCCGCCAAACTGAAAGAGAACCGCCTGAAGTGCGAGCGCGAGTAATATGGCAGGGAAGGCGGTCCAGCCGAGGAGTAACCCGATAATTCCGTTCAGGATCAGATGAGCGCTCGCCGGTCCTATCGGGATATGGATTAACGAAGCAATAAAAAACGCGGAAGAAAGGACCGCTACACGAGGGACCTCGTCATAATTCATTTTTTTCAGGCCCACGCCGACGCAGGCGACAGATGCCGCCGCGCCCGCAATCAGCACAGGCGCTGATAACACACCTTCAGAAATGTGCATAGCTATTGTCTACTTAGGGGGGAAACTTCCGTAACTTCTCAAAAAGTTGGGGTAATATCCGGAATCACGGCCATAGGCCTTTCAGTTGCCCGAGGTTAGGAATGGGGACGAAATAACTTCCGCAACTATGCATCACAGCTTCAGGCCACCTTTGCCCGATCTCACATTACAAACGCATCAAAATAGCTTGTTATTCCATCAACTTTTGTGATTTGAGATCGAACAGATTTGACCCGAATCCATGCGCCTACTTGGGGAAGTTATTTCGTCCCCATTCCTTACTGAAAAGTTATGAATCCCTGAATCGGACGCTATTACATGTCATGGGTTTTTATCCATAGCACAGCGCCTATCTCCACTGATTTTTTTTCCTGGTCATGTTTGATCTTCTTATCATCTTCGTTAAGGGCTGCAAATCCCCACCAGCCGGCCTTTGGCATGGCATAGGAAAAGACCCCGTTCGGGTCGGCCTTGACAACCTGTGTGATCATCGGGTCTGCATCCCACGTTACGTTTCCGTCTTTGTTGTAATACTCGACCTCAACTTCCGCATAAGGGACCGGTTTGCCGTTTACCTTAACTATGCCCTGAAAGAGATTTCCTGTGCGCAGCCCGTAAGGCCTTGTCAGAGGAACTATCTCGGTCTTGAGCCCGAGTTCTTCATCCCAGCCTTCTTCCATCCCGAATGCGTTTACTATCACCTTGGTATAGTGGATAATAAAGCAGTCTTCCGCGGGTTCCCAGTACGGTTGAGGCTCAACGTAGAATATGTGGTCCCCGGGACGCTTGATCTTGTATGTTATATTCCATGTAGAGCAGTCGCCCACCTTTTTTTCCTTGAGGTTGCTCAAGAGATCCGTATCCTGACCGCCGACCAACACACCGAACCGCGCGGGTTGCACCATGTTCATGCAAGTCCCTTCCATGGGATGAGCAAACATGGCAGTCAGAGACAGGTTCTTGTCGTCCGAGTCGGTGACCATGTCGTCAGAGGGGATGATCATGCCGAAGTGGGCATGCACCGGGATGCTCATGGACAAAAGAGCGGTAACAGTACAGGACACAAGTAAAAGAATTCTGATTTTTTTCATTTTCGTCTCCTTTGCAAAAAAAAACCACGACGCATATCTTCTCATCTTCTGATGATCTGAAACCTTCGTGGTTTATGCGGAAATCCTGTGCTTGCGGCGTGGAGCGTTAAATTAAGTGTCTCGCAAGCCCCTTCAGGGATCCTTGACAGGCACTTCAATGCCTGAATTTGAGAGGATTGATTAGTAGAACAAATCGATCCCTTTGTCAATTGCATATTTGTCTGTTGTGAATCTTAGGGCTCGGTCAAAAATAACTTGGTAGAATTTGCGCCCGAATTTGCCGTAGATTTAATCGATCTGATTGAGCAAAACCGCAGGAATAGCGAGCTATTTCGAGGACTTTTGCGATTGAAGATCGGTTAAAGATNNNGGTTTTTAGGTAAAAGGCTGAAGGCAAGGTTTGCCATCAATGGGTTGTGGCCATTAACGCGAAGAGCTCGATATCAAACTTATTGGCAAAAGAATTTTCCCGGGATTTGAAACGCTCAATTCAGGCATGAATATAATTTTGACAAGAAGGGCTTTTCAGGCTAATCTTAATATGATGAGGCTTGATGATTTTTAAAGCGGTGTGAAAC
>MAXM01000312.1 GCA_001751015.1 Desulfobacterales bacterium C00003106 | reverse complement strand
GCTATCCACTGGATGAAATTCCGAAGATGAACCCAAATCTCAAGTCCAGACTCACTTCCGGCATTCTCTCTTCGATCGGCCTTCCCGATTATGAGACCCGGGTCAAGATTATTGCCAGAAAGGTGGAAGGGGAATCCGCTTTTTTCCCGGAGGATGTTATTCATTTTCTTGCCAGCGAACTGACAGGGGATGTGCGACAGATAGAAAGCGGCATTGCCGGAATCCTGGCCAAGTCGTCTTTGCTCAACCTAAAGATTGACATGTCTCTGGCCAGGTCCGTGATACACGAAATCTGCCGGAAAAAGCGTGAGGTCACTATGGAGGAAATACGGAAACTGGTCTGCAAGTATTACAAGCTTTCAAAGGAAGATATCCTGTCGCGTTCCCGAAAGCGGACTATTGCCAGGCCCCGACAAATTGCCATGTATCTTGCCAGAAAACATACCGATTTCTCTCTTCAGGCCATAGGCAGGGCATTCAACCGCTACCACGCAACAACCCTTCACGCAATTGAAGCGGTTGAGAATCTTCTAAAGAAAAAAGGCGCTGATGCCAGCCAGGTTGAATTCCTGTCGGAGAAGCTGGAAAGAGAGCGCCATTGATTCAGTCTCTTGGCAACCTCTATGACCTTTCTTGTTTTCAAACCATCAGACTTGTGTTAAAATATAACGTAACTCAGCCACAGATTCACACGGATGAACGCAGAATAAATTGTATTTTTTTCTGATCACAAGGTCTTGATGGCTGTTCTTCGACTCCCATGAAAAAATCGATCTTAAAAAAACTTAAAGCCATTGTAGGGCCGAAATACTGCACGGATTCCAAAGCCGATTTAATCTCGTATTCCTATGACGCCACCAACCTGAGATACATGCCTGAAGCGGTTGTCTTTCCGCAAAAAGCCCACGAGGTCGCAGCGGTTTTGCGTCTTGCAAACAAAAAGCATTTCTTCGTAACTCCCCGCGGGGCAGGCACCGGCATGACCGGTGGCTCTCTCGCGACAGGAGGCGGAGTGGTAATGGTGATGACCCGGATGAACAGGATAGTCAGTATCGACGAAGACAACATGGTCGCCGAAGTGGAACCAGGGGTTATTACAGGCACGTTCCAGTCAGAGGTTGAATCAAGAGGGCTTTTCTACCCTCCGGATCCTTCAAGCGCCGCATATTCGACCATGGGGGGGAATGTGGCGGAATGTGCGGGAGGGGCCAGGGCGGTAAAATATGGTGTGACCAGGGATTATGTCCTTGGATTGTCGGTCGTGCTTGCTTCAGGCGAAATCATACATACAGGCGTGAAGACCGCCAAGGGCGTGGCGGGCTATGACATGACCCGGCTTATCACCGGTTCAGAAGGGACGCTCGGCGTTATTACGCGGATCATCCTGCGCATTATTCCATTGCCCAAAGCCGTGCGCACTATGTGCGCGGTCTTTGATCGTATGGAAGACGCCACAAAGACCGTTGCGGTCATTATCCGGTCCGGGATCATTCCAAGGACCCTGGAATATATGGACAGGTCCGCCATTAGATGCGCAGAGACATATCTGAATATCGGCCTTCCCACCGATGCCGAAGCGCTTCTTCTTATTGAGACTGACGGCCAGGAGGAAACAGCCAAAAAAGCGATTGCGAGCTTGTGCGCACTCTGTTTGGCTCACGGGGCAGGTTCAGTCAAAGAAGCCGCGACCAGGCAAGAAGCTCAGGACTTGTGGAAGGCAAGGAAGGCCATATCGCCCGCGCTTTTCAAACTGAATCCGGACAAGATCAGTGAGGATATCGTGGTTCCGAGGAGCAGGATTCCCGATCTTGTGAAAAAAATCGACGCCCTGCGCAAGGAAACCGGTCTTATCATGGTAAGCTTCGGACATGCAGGCGACGGGAATATTCATTTCAATATTATGTTTGACAGACGAAATGGATCAGACCTCAAAAAAGCTGAGTCCGCGGTAACGGCCCTGTTTGAATATACTATTGAGCTGGGGGGAACCATTTCAGGAGAACACGGCATAGGGATTACAAAACTCCCTTTTCTTTCCATCGAGATGTCGCGCATTGAGATAGACCTGATGCGGCGAATCAAGAAGGCCTTTGACCCGCAGAATATCCTGAATCCGGACAAGATATTTCACACCAGTTGATGCTTTTGCCATGCGATATCATCCAGATGTCCGATTTTGAAAAAGCCCTGAAAAGATGCATACGATGCGGAGCCTGCATGAGCGTCTGCCCTGTCTATCAGACGACCCGGATCGAAACAGACGCGGCCCGCGGAAAGCTCGCGGTCCTGGCCGAGGTGGCATCCGGGAGACTCGATCTTTTCTCCCACGTCTCCAAAATCCTGTCACGCTGTCTTTCCTGCGGAGCCTGTTCGGAGGTCTGCGCCAATAACGTACGACCGGACAGCCTGATCCGGCTTGGACGAGAAATGGATTTCGCAAGACACGGACCTCGTCTCTCTCAACGCCTGCTTGAGACCATCACGCGCAATGACCTGGAGCAAAGCCGGTTCATCAAGAGCGGCATCTTCCTTGAAAAACTCCTCTGCAAGTCTGTCCCTGAATCAAGCGGCCTTTATATGAGGTTCCCGCTTTCATTTTTCACTGAGCGGACCTCCATACCTCAGATATCCCGCCGGTCTTTTTTCGAGACATGTTCACCTGAAGAAAGAAGGGCCGCTGGACGCCTGCGGGTTGGATATTTTGTCGGATGCGGCGCAAACTATCTCTTCCCGGAGCAAGGACACGCTCTTCTGGGCATTCTGAGAAAAATGGATATCTCACCGTTTATTCCGGAAAGGCAGGGATGCTGCGGACTGATGGCTCAGAGTGCGGGAGACAGGCAAAGAGCAGTCAGTATGGCGCGACACGCCATCGACCTTTTTGCCGAAACAAGACTCGACTATATCATCACTACCTGTGCCTCCTGCGGCGCCCAGCTGAAGGCCTTTCCTGAACTCTTCCATACAGAAGCGGAGCGTGAGCGTGCGGAAGCCTTTTCTGACAAGGTTCTGGATGCGACTGATTTCCTGATCAATGTAATCGAATATGACAAAACATCTCAATCTTCCGCGCAAAGACAAGACAGGCCTTTGATTCGAGTAGTATATCATGATCCGTGTCATCTTCGAATCAAACAGAAGGTTATGGAGGCCCCGCGACGGCTCTTATCTTCCATCCCCGGAATCGAACTCCTTGAGTTTTCAACTCCCGGCCAGTGTTGCGGCCACGGAGGCGCATTCAACCTTAGCAACTTTTCCATTTCCATGCAGATACTCGACCGAAAAATGTCTGAGATAGAAAAGCTGCAGCCGGACAAGATCGTAACCGGATGCACCGGATGCCTCCTTCAGTTTCAGCAAGGGATAGAGCGGATCAAGATAAAAAAGAAGATAGAGGTCCTGCATCCGTTGCAGTTGTTGTGACCGTGTGGCCATGATATCAGGCCTGACAAAGACATCACTCTCTTTTGATGTGCCTTAAAAAATGCGAAAGCACGTGACAAATACGAGCTTTCAGTGTAAAGAGGACAATCGGTGAAAGTTTAGGAACGGGGACGAAATAACGTCCCCGTTCCTTATTCAACGTAATTGTCCTAATTGTCTTATGAGGCTAAAATGATGCAAGAAAGCAAGATTATAGTAGAAAACAGCGGGGCGTTGAATGTGCCTGATTGTCCTGTTATTCCGTTTATTGAAGGGGACGGCATAGGACCGGATATATGGGCGGCTACAGTCCGTGTCCTGGATGCTTCAATAGAACAGGCCTACACGGGAACGAAAAAAATATCGTGGCTGGAAGTATTTGCCGGGGAAAAGGGGTTTGAAAAAAGCGGGAGCTGGCTTCCGGACGAGACCCTGAATAAAATCAGGGAGCATGTGGCTGCAATCAAGGGTCCTCTCACTACGCCGGTGGGAAAGGGATTCAGGAGCCTGAACGTGACCATCCGGCAGAAGCTTGATCTATATGCCTGTGTCCGTCCGATTCGATATATTGAGGGTGTTCCGAGTCCTATGAAACATCCCGAAAAGATCAATATGGTGGTCTTCAGGGAGAATACGGAAGATGTGTACGCGGGTATCGAATGGGCGAAGGGGACCAGGGAGGCTGAACGGCTGATTGCTTTCCTGGAATCCGAGATGAAAATCGCAATCAGCCAGGACTCCGGCATCGGCATCAAACCGATCAGTGAGACCGCCAGCAAGCGCCTCGTTGCAAGCGCCATACGTCACGCCATAGATCATGGTCTTGGAAGTGTGACATTGATGCACAAAGGGAATATCATGAAATTCACAGAAGGCGCCTTCAAGGAATGGGGATACGAAACAGCAGAGGAACTCTTCGGTGATCAAACCGTAACAGAAGCGGCTTTGTGGGTAAAATATGACGGGGTGTGTCCCGAAGGCAAGGTGGTTATCAAAGACCGGATTGCGGATATGATGTTCCAGCAGGTTCTTCTTCGTCCGGAGGAATACCAGGTAATCGCCACTCCGAATCTGAACGGTGACTACATATCTGATGCCCTTGCCGCACAAGCAGGGGGGTTGGGGCTTGCGCCCGGCGCAAACATAGGAGACAGGTGCGCGGTATTTGAAGCAACACACGGAACAGCCCCGAAATACGCCGGCCAGGACAAAGTCAATCCCGGATCGTTGATTCTTTCAGGGGCCATGATGCTCGATTTCATAGGTTGGCAAAAAGCAGCAGAAAAAATAAGAAAGGCCGTGCAAAAAACAATATGCGATCGCGTCGTAACCTATGATCTTGCGCGCCAGTTGGAAGGCGCCAGAAAGGTTAAATGTTCGGAGTTCGCAACCGCTCTCATCGAACGCCTTTAGGGATTTGCCGGGCCTTTCTGGATGCTGTCTTTCCTCCTTCCTGCGTTGTCTGCGGCAGATATTACAGGTTTGATCCCGCAGACAAGGGCGGGAACCTGTCGACCTTCCATCAGGTCGCTGCTCCCTTTATCTGCGGATCATGCAGAAGCGAGATTGTCCGAATAGACTCTCCTGTGTGCATACAATGTGGTCTACCCTTCATCTCCCGCCAGGGTGAAGATCATCTTTGCGGAGATTGTATCAAGACCAAAAAGCACTTCAGGACGGCGCGGGCCCAAGCAGTTTACGATGGCGCTCTCGTAAAGGCGATCCATATTTTCAAATACGGCAAAAAGACCCGTCTTGCCGAGCCGCTCGGCCTTCTTGTCTGCGAGACCTTTTTTAGGTTCTGGGACAAAGAATCCATCGATTTGATAATTCCTGTTCCCCTCCACATTCAGCGGCTTCGGCAGCGAGGATTCAATCAGGCCGCGTTGCTCTGTTCCAGGTGGGCCGATCGCAATGGCATCACGTATGACGCCCGCGTGCTCAAACGACAAAAAAAGACTCTGCCACAGACCACCTTGACCAAAAAAGAACGTAGAAAAAATATCCGTGGTGCCTTTGCCCTTAGGTTTCCGCAAAGAGTCAAAGGAAAGAGAATTCTTCTTGTGGATGATGTCTACACAACCGGCTCCACAGTCAACGAATGTGCGCGGGTCTTGAAAAGAGGAAAGGCCTCGGCAGTCGACGTGCTGACCCTGGCAAGGGCGGTCGACAGGTTGTAATAAACGTTTCTTTCCGCCAGACCCGGCAAGACCCGCGGTCATTCAAATTTCTGACCGCGACTTGTCCCCGTGAGGAATCTGTGGTAATATACTTATGATAATTATACCTCGAAAGGCCATAACTTGCGATTTTTCGCTGGCCATGAACATCAATAGCTGTGTTGCTCAGGCTTGAAATAGCTTGCTATTCCGCACCTTCGCGCCTTGCTCTTGATGCTCATTGCTCACCGAAAAAAACGCAATTTATAACCTTCCGAGGTATACATGATCGGAAACTTCGCGCTGTTTTGTTTGTCTGTTGTTTTCTCCCATTTTTAGTAAACCAAGAGAGCAGGTAGAATGAATCTAAGTCTTATGCTGATGAACTCCGCCGGAC
>MAXM01000311.1 GCA_001751015.1 Desulfobacterales bacterium C00003106 | reverse complement strand
GGCCGTAAACCGTAAAATATCTGAGCGAGACCGTGGGAACGCGGAAGTTCCTGTAATAGAGATAGCAAAGGTGTTCGGCGGCTATCTTTGAGACGCCATACGGAGAGACCGGCCTGGTGACGGACGACTCCCTCATGGGGAGGTCTGTTGTATCTCCGTAAACCGAGGAAGAAGAGGCATAAATAAACTTTTTTACAGGACTCGATTTTGCTGCTTCAAGAAGCATCTGTGTCGCAAGGATGTTATTGTCCGAATATATCCTGAAATTGGCCCCCCAACTGGCTCGGACTCCTGCCTGCGCTGATTGATGAAATACGGCGTCCAGATCCTCAAAGAGCTTGCCAAGATCGCAGTCAAGGATGCTTTCTTCGACAAACCTGAAACCGGGATCCAAGAGCAGCCCGGAGATATTTGATTCCTTGAACGAGCGTGCGTAGTAATCCATAAAGTTGTCGATACCGACCACCTCGCACCCTTCTTTGATCAAACGCTCACACAGATGAGAACCAATAAAGCCGGCAGCGCCGGTCACCAGACATTTCATGTTTTCGCCTCCTTGAATCAAGATTAACGAAGCTGTCCCCTATAGACCTTCAGATAATAATTGCGCAAGGCCAGAAGAAANGGCGTACATAGGGTACGTTGTCGAGGATTTTGACCGATAACGCCGTGCAATTATTTAGGCGAAGGTCTATATCTCTTTGGCTATGGCTGACAAGTCCCGGTTTTCCATCGTCGATGCACCCATAACCACTGATCCGGATACTGGCGCACTACCGATTCTATAATCTTTGTACATAGTTGGGTGTTGGCTTCTACATCCCTTGTTTTATCTCCGGTCCTTATCAAAAAGACTTCAGGGGCACACCACATTTTATAATGCGCATCATTGCGCACTAAAAACATAGGGACTATCGGCGCTTCGGTCTTAAGAGCAAGGAGAGCCAACCCCTTATTGGTACAGGCAGGTCTGCCAAAATAATCTACAATCTTACCATCACGCCCACCGGCATGTTGGTCAAGCAAAATCCCCACCAACTTTCCCTGCTTCAGACTCTTCAGGACCTTGCGCATGGAAGACTGCTTGGGGATTATGCTTCCACCATGCCATGTCCTGAGTTTGGAGACAAGAATATCCAATGGTTTAAAATCAAGCGGTCGCACTATCATGGCTGGAGGATATTCCAAAAGGGATAAAACTGCCGGAATTAATTCCCAATTTCCTACATGAGCGCTCAGACACAATACCCCCCTTTTTTTTTGACAAGCTGCCTGAAGGTGGTGTAGTCCCTCTACCTTGATGATACTTCCCAGGTCCTTGCGTTGAAGCTTGGGAATAAGGGTCATCTCAAACGGAATTTGCATCAGGTTTTCAAAAACCTTACACGCAATATTTCGTATCACCGCAGAATTCTTTTCACGGCCAAAGACATGGGTTAGATTCTCTATTGTTATGTTTCGATGTCTTTTGTCAATCAGAAAAAAGAGCCGTCCTATCAATCGTCCCACGCTGCGCAACCACCTCAAGGGAAGGAGTGCAAGAAATCTGAAGAATATGGCGCTCAGCCAGTATACTATTTTTTGAATGCCGGTCATGAGAAACTTAGACCTGTACGATTAGGTTATGTTGAATCAGTTCCTGGCCACGGCTCACAGGTCTTGATTTTCCATCGTTTATAGCACCAGTTCCATTGAGTCGGATACCGGCGCACCATCGATTCTACGATCTTTGTATATGCCTGCGTATTGATTTCTATATCCTTTGCCTTGTACCCTGTCCTGATTACGCGGACTTCAGAATTGCAGCACATCTTGAAACGCGAACCATCGCGCACTAGAAAAATAGGGACTACCGGCGCTCCGATTTTCAGCGCGAGGAGCGCCAGACCTTTGTTTGTACAGGCCAGTCGGCCAAAAAAGTCTGTCAGCACACCCTCATGCCACTTAGCTCTCTGATCGAGCAGGATTCCCACTATAGATCCTTGTTTCAGGGCTTTTAATATTATGCGCATGGAATGCCCCGTGGGAATCACGCTTCCTCCGTGCCATGTCCTGAATCCGGAAACAAGGAGATCGAATGCCCTGAATTCAAGCGGCCGTCCTACACTGGCGGGCGGGTCTCCGAGAAGGGACAAGACCGACGGGATTATTTCCCAGTTTCCTATATGAGCGGTCAGGCATAGCACGCCCTTTCCTTTTTTATGCGCCGCCTCTATGTGGTGGAACCCCTCGACCCTTATGAGATCCCCCACGTCTTTGTATCGGAGTTTGGGGATGAGGGCCATCTCACACGGAACCTGCATCAGGTTTTGAATCACGTCGCAGGCCATGCCTCGTATCTCATGCGGACTCTTTTCATGGCCAAAGGCACGGGTCAGGTTTTCTATTGTCAACTCCCGGTACTTTCTACTGACCAGAAAGAAGATCCGGCCCGCCATACGTCCTATGTTGCGCAGCCACCTCAAGGGAAGGAGTCCGAGAAATCTGAAGAATATGGTGGCTATCCGGTAAACTATTTTTTGAATGCTGGTCATGAAAAACCTGAATCTGTGCGGTTCCTAAGGTTATATCGAATACCCTTTCAATATTATACACTCAACTCCATTTCTTATGCCAATAGATTTGAATCTAAGAAATAGTAGAATCTATAATAGAAATCAAGAATCATTTAACGACCACCTGCTTTAGGGTAGTCCCTACAAAACAGTGCAGGTCAATAATTTCAAGCAGTTAGCACTCAGT
>MAXM01000310.1 GCA_001751015.1 Desulfobacterales bacterium C00003106 | reverse complement strand
TTTACTACCCTGAAGGGGCCTCACGGAGAAAAGGTTTTCTATGATCCCCAAATTGGGTTGGATCTAAACATTTCAATAAGTTACGATAACATTGTCTTTTATACTTTCTCAAATCTTTAATTTTTTCTCAATATCTTTTTTTCAGCAATATCCGGCAATATTGCCTAACAAGCTGAATTTCAAGAGAATATACGTAATCCCTCTAATGCCATTTTGACCTTGATAATTCCAAACTGATGATATAGTATTAAACATTCCTTTTTAGTTCTGTTCCTGTTTAATAGTTTATCATTGGAGGTTTTTATGGGCAAGGTCAGGAATCCTCAGGAGCATTTAGTGCGATTATTCAAACAAGAAAAAAGTCGGACTATTGAACAGCTCACCCATTCTCTGAATTACTCTACTATTTCGATTAGAAGGTTTCTCAGGGATGTCGGCTACTATAGCAGTTTTACCCATAATAGTATGTGGTATACCCTCCACTCGATCCCATCATTCAACAAAAGAGGGCTTTGGTTCTACCAGGGAATTGGTTTCTCTAAACATGGAAATTTAAAACAAACTATTTTTTACTTCGTGACTAAAAGCCCTCATGGACTTACGGCCAAAGAACTTTTCGAAATGCTTTTAGTCCCTTGTCATCCCGTGCTCAATCAAATGTATAAAAACAACCAAATTGATCGTTTTAACACTCGAAGAGGTTTTGTTTATCTTTCTAATGATGACAAAAAGAGGAAACAGCAATTTGATCGGTTACAACTTAAGTTAATCCCGGCAGAAAAAAAGCAGCCGTTAACTCCACAAACCGCCGTTTACGTGCTGGTCGAGTTTATCAAGCGGCCAGAAGCATCTTTGGTTGAGTTATCTATAGCTGTCGAAAAAAGGGGCGTAAAGGCATCAGCGGAAGCAATTTATACGTTATTCAAAGAACATGATTTAAAAAAAAACTCCGACATAATTGAACTTATAGATTTGTATCAGAGACAGGTCTATATTCAAAATGTACCAGGTCGACTGTTTGATGGAATGCCAGTCCTCCTTTTTAAGCCGGAACAACAACTATGTCCGGTTGACGGGAACCGACTTAACGTTCTTAAGACGAAAACCAGAACAATTAAGGCAACCGGTATTGGTACCTTTATAGCTCATCAGACCTTTCTTTACTGCCCAGAACACTCACATCTCGGGCCATGGCAATCAATAGACCTTTCTAAAATCGTACCTCCTGATTCCAGTGTTGCCTATAGTGTGATTGTAGAGGTTGGTAAATTACGTTTTTTAGAAAATCGTCAAGTTGCAGAGATTCAGTTTACTTTATTGGAAAGGCATGACATCGGGCTGTCAATCACTGAGCTTGAGCGTCTTATAAACAGGTTTATTTTTTACTTGGCAGCAGTACATCAAAAAAATAATGATTTCATCAGAGAATATATCAAAACACAAGGAGGTTATATCCTTCATTTAGACGCGACATGTGAAGGAGATAGCCCCAAGTTAGTGTTAAGCATAGATTCTGTTTCCGGCTTTGTTTTATATTCGGTCAAAGTCAAGACTGAAAACAAAGATGACCTTGTGGAATTTCTGAAAGAAATTAAAAAACGTTTTGGTTCCCCCCATGCTGTAGGTTCTGACATGGGAAAAGGGATTGAAGCTTCCGTGAAAGATGTGTTTGGAGATATTCCCCATTTTATTTGTCATTTTCACTTTCTAAAGGCCATTGGTTTGATGTTGTTTGAAAAGGAACATATTGCTCTTCGTAATGCATTATCAAAAGCCGCAATTTCCGGCAAACTTAAAACGATGAGACGCAAAATGGGCAAACAATTTGGGGAGATTTCCATTGACGAGATTGAGGATTTTTTAATGCAACCAGAAAAATTCGGCAAAGCTCCTGTAGCTTCGGAACTATGCACCTATTATCTTATTCTATGGATCATCGATCATGCTGCACAGGGTGATGGATACGGTTTCCCATTTGATCAGGGATACCTAAACTTCTATGAACGACTCAAAGCCGCATATATAATGATCAAAGAAGTGACCACTTTCTATTCAACGAAAACCAAAAATGATAAAATCATCTGGAAGCTTTATCACACCATAAAAGGAGTTGCTGAAGATTCGTCTCTGAGAGAAATTGGCCATCAATATAGAGAGAAATTGGCCGTATTTTCTGACTTGCGTGAAGCCTTTGGTACAGCACCGAAATCTGTCAATAATGGACT
>MAXM01000309.1 GCA_001751015.1 Desulfobacterales bacterium C00003106 | reverse complement strand
CTGTCAGGGAGCTTCAGCCTTCAACCAGTTACAAAACACTTTTCGTTCAGGCATTAGGTACGATTCAGTCAATGTTTTTTATAACAGATGTTCATAGAACCATCAAGCGATTATCTGCAAATCCTTTGCGGGACGTCCTGATGAATTGCCGGGCGGTAAATGGGACAACCATAATATATCAATCTGGTTGCTTTGGGAATCTGCTTGGTATAGAAATAAGAGTATATGGATTTTTGGAATAACTTCATATTATCCTGATTTTCCCCCTCCCACAAGTGTGGAGGAGGACAAGAGGTTGTAATTATGTGCGGCATCGCCGGTATCATAGACTTCACCACTTCGGAGCCTCAGGACAGCATTCTCCGTCGCATGATCGCGCTGCTCCGCCATCGCGGTCCTGATGCAGCCGGGATCTACAGGGACGGCATTGCGGGATTGGCCCATGCCCGGTTGAGCATCATCGATCTTGCGGGCGGAGATCAACCGATCCACAACGAGGACCGGTCCGTATGGATCGTCTTTAACGGAGAGATCTTCAACTACCCGGAACTCAGGGAAAAACTGAAATCCCGGGGCCACCGGTTCTACACTCGATCAGACACCGAGGTCATAGTTCACCTGTATGAGGATCACGGACCCGAGTTCATTCATGAACTCAACGGGCAGTTTGCCATCGCCCTGTGGGATGTTCGCAAGAAACAGCTTCTGCTCGCCCGTGACCGTATGGGCATCCGGCCTCTATTCTATTTTGAAAAGGCAGGCCGCCTGGTTTTTGGCTCTGAGATCAAAGGCCTTTTGGCAGACGATCGCGTCCCGCGAACCCTCGACCTTAAAGCCCTGTCGGATATCTTCACCTGCTGGAGTCCTTTTGGCGCCCTCACGCCATTTGAGGGCGTGCGTCAACTCCTGCCTGGCCACTATGCCATGTTCTCCAGTAAGGGGATACAGATCCGTTCTTACTGGCAGCCGGTCTTTTCCGCCCCACCAGGCAAGGAACGCTCGCTGGACGACTGGACCGAAGAATTGAACGGTCTTCTCTACGATGCGGCCCGAATCAGACTGCGCGCTGATGTCCCTGTGGGGGCCTACCTGAGCGGGGGGCTTGACAGCACATACATCAGCTCCCTTGTGAAACGGTCATTCAACAACCGGCTTTGCACCTTTTCGGTCGGCTTTACAGATGAACGTTTTGACGAAACCTCATTTCAGGAAAAGGCGGTTCAATCCCTTGAAACGGATCATCGCATTGTCCGTTGCAGTGAGCGGGATATTGGAGAGGTATTCCCGCAAGTCATCTGGCACACAGAGACCCCGATCCTTCGTACAGCCCCGGCCCCCCTCTTCAAGCTTTCAGGGCTGGTTCGTGAAAACAACTTCAAGGTGGTGCTTACGGGTGAAGGGGCCGATGAGGTATTTGCAGGCTACAATATCTTCAAGGAAGACCGGGTGCGGCGGTTCTGGGCCCGTCAGCCTGACTCCAAACTCCGCCCCCTGCTCCTTGAAAGGCTCTATCCTTACATCTTTTCTCAGGGGAATAGCAGGGCACGGGCTTTCCTTGAGAGTTTCTTCCGAAAAAGCCTGGCCCGGGTGGACTCGCCTTGCTACTCACACTTGATCAGATGGAACAACACCGCCCTTCTCAAGGCGTTTTTCTCCGACGAGTTACAGGCAACGGCCGGAAAACCTCCTGACTTTGAGGAGAGATTTATTGCAACCCTCCCGTCGGACTTCATGAGTTGGGACCCCCTGTCGAGATCACAGTATACGGAGATGACCATATTCCTTCCGAACTATTTGCTCTCTTCACAGGGAGATCGCATGGCCATGGGCCACTCGGTGGAAGGCCGCTTCCCGTTTCTGGACCATCGAGTCGTGGAATTCGCCTGCAGCATGCCGCCCGAATATCGCCTCAACGGCCTGAAGGAAAAATATATTCTGAAGCACGCATCACGTGACCTCATACCCCCTGAGTTGCGCCGGAGGCCGAAACAGCCTTATCGCGCCCCCATCAGCCGGTGTTTTTTAGGGAAGGGATCGCCGGATTATGTGGGTGAGTTGCTTTCTGAAGAGGCGATTGGTCGTGCCGGGTACTTCCATCCCAAAAAGGTCGGACGGCTTGTCGATAAATGTCAAAAACAGGAAGGACACCTTGCGAGTGAGCGGGAAAACATGGCAGTGGCAGGCATTCTATCCACCCAGCTTCTGGACCACCTCTTCCTCCGTAATTTTCCTCCACATCCTGTCCAAGAGCCGGAAAATGTACGGGTATTTGGTCTTTAATCTTTAGTCTAAAGAGTCATCGAACAACAAAGAACAAAAACCGTTTGACATTTTAGAGAAATATTGTTAGCAGTTACACGGTCTCGACAACGGGGAAGGGCCGTTAGCTCAACCAGGCAGAGCACCTGACTCTTAATCAGTAGGTTGAAGGTTCGATTCCTTCACGGCCCACCAAAAAATCTAAAGGTTTACGGATATTATGACCGTAGACCTTTTTTTTGTTTTCTTGGCAAATCCGAGCCGTTTTGCAACTTAAATACGCCTCATTAGATGGGACATTGGTTCTAATACGATGTATCAAAAGGTAATTACGGAGTGACATGCTCAATACTCTTCAGAGCGACTTAGGAACGGGGACG
>MAXM01000308.1:6926-8922 GCA_001751015.1 Desulfobacterales bacterium C00003106 | reverse complement strand
GTACGCCTTACTCGGATTTTTTCCTCTGGCCTTGTGCAATTAATTATCTGAAGGTCTATACGCAGCCGATCCTATAATTCTCTTTGCGCTTTTTGTCTTTTTCAACCGTGAACCGTATAACCGGCAACCGTGAACCGTTACTTGATATGTTTACCAATTTCATCTACTTCATCATTGTCATTCTTATCTTCAGCACCTATCACCCACCGGAAAAAAGCCATCTTGACATAGCTGAAACAACCTTCTTTTTTCTCTTCGGCATTCTGCTGTTTGCGGCAATCAATTACCGAAGATCACATGCCCTTGCTCGACAAGCGCTGCAACAACCAGACAACCCGGCGTTTCAGCGCCGCTATAATCTTCTCTTTACCCAACACGCCGTTCTCGCCATCATACTCCTTGCGACAAATATCTACCTGTTAGATATTCAACTCCGTCTCATGCATATTCCTCTCATTGCCGAGCTTCCAACCCTGGCCGGCATTCTCCTGTTATTCCTTTTTATCTGTTACCTTTCCATAATCTGGTGGTTTGCCCACAAACCCTATTCTCTCCTGTTTCGAACCGGATTAAGCCGACGGGCCTTTGTCACCTCTCATATATCGTTCAATATTCCGATCGTCCTTCCCTGGGTGCTTATCTCATTAATCTCCGACATCACAGGCCATCTCCCCTTTGAAACGGCCAGAACAATACTATCAGCGCCAGCGGGACAAATCTTCTACTTCTCTCTGTTTCTTGCGGCAGCGGCTGTGTACGCACCCGTATTAGTGCAGTTCTTCTGGAAATGCCGTCCCCTGACAGGGCCGGTCAGAGATCGCATTGAAACGCTTTGCAGAAAGGCCAAGTTCAGGTGCCGCAACATCATGACATGGCCTGTGTTTGAAGGAAAAATGCTCACTGCGGGGGTAATGGGCCTTGCCGGACGCTTCAGATATCTCCTGATAACCAAAAGCCTTATCTCCATATTGACACCCGAAGAACTGGATGCCGTGATAGCGCATGAGATCGGACATATCAAGAAAAAACATCTCATTTTCTATCTCTTTTTTCTCATCGGATACATGATTCTTTCCTACGCGTTGTTTGACGTAGTTCTATACCTTCTTTTGTCCGGTAACTGGCTCTACATACTGCCGAGAGCGATTCAAATCGAACAATCCACGATTGTATCCGTATCGTTCACTCTCTGTCTTGCATTGTTTCTCCTGCTCTACTTCCGGTTTCTGTTTGGATATTTTATGCGTAATTGCGAACGCCAGGCGGACCTGTACGCGTTTACGGTTCAGGGGCACCCATGGGGGCTGATTCGCTCCCTGGAAAAGATCGCCTTTTTCACCGGCACCGCAAAAAGCACACCAAACTGGCATCATTTCAGCATAAAAGAGCGGATCGATTACCTGGAAAAAAGTGCGAAGGACAAGCGATGGATTGAGCGACATAACCGCAAGGTGCGCAGGGATTTCATCCTGTTTTTTTGCGGGTTGTCCATAGCAGGTTATTTCGCATATGCGATCAACTTCGGCTCAATGGGAAAGACCCTTAATTTGCACTTCATGACCAAAATACTGAACCAGAAGATCGGGCAAGAGCCGGACAACGCGGATCTCCATCTGACTATCGGGTCTCTGTATCATGAAAACAGGGAATATGAAAAAGCAATACGCTCCTATGAGACGTCCCTGAAACTGGCGCCCCGGAACCCGGAGACACTCAACAATCTCGCATGGATCTATGCCACTTGTGAAGAGGCGGACAAAAGAGATCACCCAAAGGCGCTTGTCTTTGCAATCCAGGCAGCCAACCTGAAACGCGCCCCTCACATACTCGATACTCTTGCAGAAACCTATTGTGTAAACGGGTTGTACAAACTGGCTGTTGAAACGGAAAAAGAGGCTCTTTCAATGAATCCAACGAACAGAAAATACTACGAGGGGCAGCTTGAAAAATTTGAGGACCTCTGCGGTTAGCGTTTAGCCATTAGCGATTAGCGTTT